>CALWMQ010000001.1 GCA_944382025.1 uncultured Clostridia bacterium
CGGATATCCGTCTTCTCTTTCCTTATGCTGACGGCGGAATACGGTGTTCTCCCCGCCAGACCTTCCCGTCCCTTGGCAGATACCGAGCCAGCACCAATATCCTCAAGAGGTTCTGCCAAGAATCCCGCCTCTGAGGGGAGCATGACAGAAAAGTCTTGATTATTTTGGGTATAACGGTTAAAATAAAAAGGTTGAATTTGGAAAGCTGCCGGATGTTTGCCGGCGGTTGGATTGGTGGAGGAACCGCTTTGGCTGATTTACGTAATGAAATTGAGAAGCGCCGGACGTTCGCGATCATTTCCCATCCTGACGCCGGTAAAACCACCCTGACTGAAAAATTCCTGCTGTACGGCGGCGCTATCGCGTCGGCGGGTATGGTCAAGGGTAAAAAATCCATGAAACACGCGGTATCCGACTGGATGGAGATCGAAAAGCAAAGAGGTATTTCGGTGACTTCCTCGGTTCTCCAGTTTCATTATGACGGTTACTGCATCAATATTCTGGATACCCCCGGCCACCAGGATTTCTCTGAGGATACCTATCGTACCCTAATGGCGGCGGATTCGGCGGTGATGGTGATCGATGCCTCCAAAGGCGTGGAAAAACAAACCATCAAACTGTTTAAGGTCTGTGTCATGCGGGATATCCCTATTTTTACCTTTGTGAACAAGATGGACCGGGAAGCCAGGGATCCTTTTGACCTGATGCAGGAGATTGAGGATGTATTGGGGATCGAAACCTATCCGGTCAACTGGCCCATTGGTTCCGGTAAAAATTTCAAGGGCGTGTATGAACGGAACAAAGACCGGGTTTTGTCCTTTACCTATAACGGGGTAGGGCAGGAAGCGGGAGCTGAGGTGATGGATGTCCATGACCCTGGCTTGAAATCCCTGTTTGGAGAGGAACTGTACAATACCCTGCAGGATGATGTGGAGCTGCTGGACGGTGCGGGCGGCGAATTCGACCTGGAAAAAATCCGGCACGGCAAGTTGTCCCCGGTGCTTTTTGGTTTGGCCCTGACCAATTTCGGGGTGGAGCCGTTTTTGGAAAATTTCCTTCGGATGACCACTTCCCCGTTGCCCCGTCAATCTTCCGAAGGGGAAATCGACCCTTTTTCCCCGGATTTTTCCGCCTTTGTATTTAAAATCCAAGCCAACATGAACAAAGCGCATCGGGATCGGATCGCCTTTATGCGGATCTGCTCCGGCAAGTTCGAGAAAGGCCAGGAAGTGGTGCATGTGCAGGGGGGCAAAAAGATCAAGCTGACCCAGCCACAGCAGATGATGGCTCAGGAACGGGAGATCGTGGAGGAAGCATATGCGGGGGATATTATCGGTATCTTTGACCCGGGTATTTTTTCCATTGGGGATACCGTATGCGCTCCCGGGAAAAAATTCCAGTTTGAGGGTATCCCGACCTTCGCGCCGGAGCATTTCAACTTAGTTCGTCAGACCGATACCATGAAACGAAAGCAGTTTATTAAAGGAACCTCTCAGATTGCCCAGGAAGGCGCTATCCAGATTTTTCAGGAGCTGGGCGGCGGTATGGAAGAAGTGATCGTAGGCGTGGTGGGAACACTGCAATTCGATGTGCTGGAGTACCGCCTGAAAAACGAATATGGGGTGGACATCCGTATGGAGGGCCTGCCTTATCAGTATATCCGGTGGATTGTGGGGGAAGACGTGGATGTGAAGGCCCTGGATCTCAGCTCGGATACCAAACGGGTTCAGGATATGCGGGGGCGTCCGCTACTGCTGTTTACCAATTCATGGAATATTCAATGGGCTTTGGATCATAATAAAGGGCTCCGGCTGGAAGAGTTCAGCCGCTCATAAGACAAGCTGTTCCCCGCCGGAACCTCTTATGGATATCGACACATGCCTGGTCCCCTGCGCCTGATACATCCGGTCAGGCGTTTTGTGGGGGCTGGGCTGTTTTTTTCGGTTTTTTTACCAGTTTCAGGCTGATGCCCTGTTGATCCGCCAGTTCCTGGAACAGGCGTACGGCAATCAACGCCTTCTCTTTGATGGGAAGGCCCTCCATACCTTCCCATCCTTCCAGAGTCCGCATGACAGCCTGGATATCCGCCAGTTCCAGAAGATATACAGCGGTGCAGAAAAAAGATTTCCGGCGCCCATCATTATAGTTCTCCAACAGCCGCTGCAGGATGGCCATTTTCTCATGCAGTTCCTTCAGATAGGCCTCCAGCCCCAGCTGCTGCGCCCGATCCATATCTTTCTGCCGGAACCGGCCGGGAATAAAGGAATCATAGGGTTCCATCTCATCATATTGGGCGCAGGGGTATTCACCGCATTGGAAGCAGTAAGAGATATGGCCATGGCAGATACTGCATTTGGCGATAGGGCAGGGCTGGTTCCCATCGCCACCGCCGCATCCGGGGCAGTAGCCGCCGATGTACATGGTACACAACCCGCATTTTAACCCGCAAAGGGAAAACAGAGGCTCTTGACGCGTAAAATCTTTCAATTTCCGATTTCCTCCTGCCGTTATTTCAGAAATCTCTGAGCCAGATACTAACCGTCCCGCTTTCCAGCCGCACAAAAGAATGCCGGATCGATGGAGGCACAGTGTCGACACTGTCCTCCGGTATATCCCATTGGCCGATCCTGCCGTGATCCTGTTCACAGCATCTCCGTGGAGAGGAGAAGACTGGTTTTGGAAACAGTATAGAGCCAAAGTATAACATGGGTCCTGCCGAGAGGCAATAGGTGCCCTATAATAAGACATGTGGTATGCATCAAGTGGCTCATTAATGGGTGAATAGGATGATCGGGGGGAGCGGAGCCAATGCCGATCCGTCAGGGGCGGTTTTCCATAAAGGATGTATCGCTGGATACCGGCTGCGGGAGTGGAGGAATGTCTGTATACGCCTGCAGCGGCCGGATAAGCGCCTGTCCCCCAAACTAGGCGATACTTCCGCAAAGCCCAATACCGTTCTTTCGTGGGAACTCCTGGCACCAGGCAATAGGCCTTGGACGCGCGGCATAGCGTGCCATTTTCCGCTTTTTGGGTACACGGAGATATTTTTTAATTGAGGCCTTGACAATATGGTTGAAAAGCGTTATGCTTTAAAGCATAAAAGTGAAAGGAAAAGACGCTATGCTTTTGCTGAACGGTGCGCAAGGCTCCCTGTCAGTTAAATATGCGTATTATTACCTGGGCTATTGGGCCACGGGCGTCTTTTGCTGTCACAAAATTGCCGGAGCCGATCAATAAGACGGCGTTTCTGTTCAAGGAAGCGGCAGCTTTTGCTCAGCAAAAGCTGCCGCTTATTTGTTTATCCGCCCATGACGGAACAGCTGTTTCAGATAGAGCGGATTAAGAGGGCCTTTCGGGCAGCACTGGCTGCTAGTAAGCGAAAACGGTATTTGAGATTTATGGCCTATATAAGAACCGGAGCATGGTCCCCTGGGACACAGGGGCGAGCAAAACGGCCACACCACAGGATGGATACGTTTTCCGTGCTGCCGAAAAGCCCTTGAACATACCGGCGGTTTCCAAAGGACCAGAAGGAGCGGTGACTATGCGGGCACGGGGATAGGCTGGTTGAGAAGGGCAGATGTTGGGGAGAATACGCTGTCCCGGCAAATGGGATAGGGTATAACATAAAAGCAAGAGATATTGATTAGGAGGTCGTTGCCATGATTATTGTACTCAAACCCAAGGCGGAAGAAAAGAAAATCCAGGCCCTGTTGGAAGGTTTTACCCAAATGGGGCTGTCACACAACGTCAGTGCCGGCGCCCATACCACCATTGTAGGGATTATCGGGGATACGTCCAAGGTGGATGTGGACAGCGTGCTGGCCAACGATATTGTGGAAGATGTCAAACGGGTATCGGAGCCCTACAAGGCGGCTAACCGTAAATTCCATCCTGATGACACGGTGGTGGAAATCCCAACCCCATCCGGTGGTGTGGAACGAGTAGGCGGGGAACATTTTACCGTCGTAGCGGGGCCATGCTCTGTAGAGAATGAGGAGCAGATTGTGGAGGTGGCTCAGGCCGTGAAGCGGAGCGGTGCCCGGCTGCTGCGAGGCGGGGCGTTTAAGCCCCGGACATCCCCCTATGCTTTCCAGGGACTCCATGAGCGAGGCATAGAGCTATTGCTGCTGGCCAAAAAAGAAACCGGTTTGCCGATTGTAACCGAATTGATGAGCCTGCACCATCTGGATCTCTTCAGGGATGTGGATGTTATTCAGGTAGGAGCCAGAAACATGCAGAATTTTGAGATGCTCAAGGAACTGGGACACTGCGATAAGCCGATTCTGTTGAAACGGGGGCTGGCCAATACCATAGAGGAATGGCTGATGAGCGCAGAGTATATCATGGCCGGAGGCAATCACCGGGTAATCCTTTGCGAGCGGGGGATCCGTACTTTTGAAACCATGACCCGTAATACCCTGGATATTTCCGCCATTCCCATGCTGAAGCATCAGTCCCATCTGCCGGTGATGGTGGATCCCAGCCATGCGGCGGGTATTCCCTGGATGGTAGAGCCCTTGTCCAAGGCGGCTGTAGCCGCCGGGGCAGATGGCGTGATGATTGAGGTGCATAACAATCCCGGCAAAGCATTGTGTGATGGGGCCCAGTCCCTGACACCGGGACAGTTCGGCCAGGTGATGGGGAAACTGTCCCGCCAGTTGGAGTTTGAGGGACGGGTACTGGGGTGAACGGCGGACTATCCGTCGGCTGACGGGTACCGGATAGGAAGAGATGCCGGTATCCCTGTTATAAAGGGCATGGCTAGGATATCATAGCGCCCAACACCTGCCCAATATTGGCGTCAATGCGAAGGTCGGCCCAATCGTCATATTGGGTGGCTGAACGGTTGATCAGTACAAGACGGTTCCCCCGGTAATACCGGATGAGCCCCGCCGCCGGATAAACCGACAGGGATGTACCGCCTACCAGCAGCAAATCCGCTTGTTCAATGGCCTTCGCAGCCTGTTCCAGGGTATGCTGATCCAGGGATTCGCCATACAGCACCACATCCGGCTTGATGACACCGCCGCAAGGGCAGCGGGGAATCCCCTGGCTGCGCAGAATGGTTTCCGGACCGAAAAAGCGGCCGCAGGATAGGCAATAATTTCGATGGATGGAGCCATGGAGCTCATATACTGCCCGGCTCCCCGCCAGTTGATGCAGACCGTCAATGTTTTGAGTCACGATCCCGGTGAGCTTGCCTTCCTGTTCCCATTGGGCCAGAGCCTGATGGGCGGCGTTAGGCTGGGCGGCATGGGGACCGATCACCGGCTCCAGCAGCTTTTCCCGGTAAAAGGCGAAGAAGTCCTCTGGATGGGTGTGGAAAAAGTCATGGCTTAGGATAGTTTCCGGCGGATAGGCGTACTGTTGGTGGTACAGGCCGTCCACACTGCGGAAATCCGGGATACCGCTTTCTGTAGATACCCCGGCCCCGCCGAAAAATACCAGAGACCGGCTTTCCAGGATCCATGTCCGGAGCGTTTGCCATTGTTCCATAAAAGAGCCTCCTTCCAACGAAAAGACAGCTGTTGGC
>CALWMQ010000002.1 GCA_944382025.1 uncultured Clostridia bacterium
AGGCACTCTGCTTCTCGGCAATGGCGTTGAGAGCCACCACCAGACCGCGCAGATTGGCGTTGAGAACATTGGCGAAACCACTGATGGGGGCGTTCAAGCCGCCCAGCACCTTGGCAACCAGTACCTCTTTGGGAGGCATCTTAGCCAGGTCCTGTACCTCAGCGGCATTGATGACCTTTCCTTCAACAAAGCCCGCCTTGATCTCAAAGTTTTTGTTTTTCTCAGCGTACTCGCAGAGAATTTTAGCAGCAGCCACATGATCTTCAGCACTGACGGCAAGGGCAGTGGAGCCCTCCAGCACGCTGTCCAGATCGCTGAGGCCTACATTTCCGGCAGCCCGTTTGAGCAGGGTGTTTTTTACAACCGCATACTCCACACCGGCTTCCCGCAGCTTACGGCGCAGCTGGGTATCATCGGCCACGGTGATGCCCTTATAGTTCACCACCACGCCGGCCACCGCACCCTGCAGGCGCTGAGTCAGCTGCTCGACAAACGCTTGTTTCTCTTGCAGGATCTTCTCGCTTGGCAAATCAATTCACCTCCGTTGCATGGCTTGCCGTTGCATCCAAAAGAAAAGCCCTCCCAGTGTACCCACAGGGAGGGCGCATTAACAAATATCCCGTACAGGGCATGAAACCCCATGCGATCTGTTAAAGCTCAACCTCGGCAGGCGGCCGGAGCCATTACGGAAAAGCCTTAAGCTTTCCCACCTGCTGTCTGTGGAAGAACAGCAAATAATATTCTAATACAAACCGTCCAGCCTGTCAAGAACAATTTGCCAGGCGCGTCAGACGGTGAATTAGCCAACCTTGGCAGGATTGATTTTAATACCAGGGCCCATGGTAGAGGCCACGACGCAGGAACGGATATATTGACCCTTTGCAGCGGCCGGTTTGGCCCTGACAATAGCGCCCAGCAGGGTATCAAAATTCTCCTGCAGCTTCTCTACACCAAAGGACACCTTGCCGATGGGGCAGTGGATAATATTGGTTTTATCCAGACGGTACTCAATTTTACCGGCTTTGGCATCAGTGACAGCTTTCGCCACATCCGGGGTAACGGTACCGGCTTTGGGGTTAGGCATTAAGCCACGGGGGCCAAGCACCTTACCAAGACGGCCAACCACGCCCATCATATCCGGGCTGGCGATAACCACGTCAAAGTCCATCCATCCGCCCTGGATCTTAGCGACCAGTTCCTCAGCGCCCACAAAATCCGCGCCCGCATCAGTAGCGGCCTGTTGTTTGTCGCCTTTGGCGAAAACCAGAACCCGCATTTTCTTGCCGGTGCCGTGAGGCAGCACAACGGCGCCACGAACCTGCTGATCAGCGTGACGACTGTCCACGCCCAGCTTCACATGCACTTCAACTGTCTCATCAAATTTTGCCTTGCCGGTTTTGACAGCCAGATCCAAGGCTTCGTTGATATCATAAAGGGTACCGCGGTCGACCAGCTTTTGGCTGTCGACATATTTCTTACCATGTTTCATTGGTTATTCCTCCCTATGGATACCCAGTTTTCCTAAAAAACGGGTATGAGTGGTAAAATCGGAAAGCTTTGGAATGTTCCTCCCACCCGGAACGGGTCAGGATCAGTCGACGACCTCAATACCCATGCTGCGGGCCGTACCGGCGATCATGCTCATGGCAGATTCAATGCTGGCGGCATTCAGGTCGGGCATTTTGGTTTCAGCGATCTTCTTAACCTGCTCCCGTGTAATCTTGGCGACCTTGTTCTTGTTGGGAACGCCGGACGCGGTTTCAATGCCGCAGGCTTTCTTGATGAGAACAGCCGCAGGGGGCGTTTTGGTAATAAAGGTGAAGGAGCGGTCAGCGTAGACGGTAATAACAACCGGGATCACGAGACCTACGTCGTTTTTGGTCCGCTCGTTAAATTCCTTCGTAAAAGCCATGATGTTCACACCATGCTGGCCGAGAGCCGGACCAACAGGGGGTGCCGGCGTAGCCTTGCCAGCCGGAATTTGCAGTTTAATGTACCCAGTAACCTTTTGAGCCATTTTTCTTGCACCTCCAAAATTCGTGGTAAATGGCGGCGGAACGGCTGGTTCCGCCTCCCACAGCCGGAAGGGTGTCCGGCGCACAGGAAAAGGATGGACAGGCTCTGCATGGACCCTTCATCCGTTGCCTTTGATTTTTACAGGAATAAGGCACCCTCATTCCATCAGTTCGGCCTGATCCAATTCCAGTTCCACCGGGGTTTCCCGGCCGAACATGGATATGGTTACCCGAACTTTGTTTTTCTCCTGGTCGATCTCATCCACCTGACCGGAGAAATTCTCCAGCGGGCCATCGATAATACGCACCGTATCGCCCACATGGTAGTTGACGATGATTTCCCGTTTCTCAATACCCAGGGCAGCCACCTCCGCCTCGGTTAAAGGGGTGGGCTTGCCGTTAGGCCCTACGAACCCGGTACAGCCGCGGGTATTGCGCACTACGTACCAGGAATCGTCGGTCATCACCATCTTCACCAGCACATAGCCGGGATAGGTCTTGCGTTCCACTTCTTTTTTCTTGCCGTCCTTGATCTCGGTAACGGTTTCAGTAGGTACGGCAATTTCATGGATCCAATCCTGCAATTTCCGGTTTTCCACAATCTTTTCCAGATTGGTAGCGACTTTATTTTCATAACCGGAATAGGTATGAACCACATACCATTTAGCCTCGTCGGACATGAACATATCCTCCTTGCCGTTGGCCGCAAGGGGATCAGCCCAGCGAGACCAACAAATTCACCAACGCGCTAAGACCCAAGTCAAACAGACAGATAACCAGGCCCATAATGGCGCACATAGCCAAGGTCACCCCAGTGTTGCGCACCACGGTAGGAACAGTAGGCCAGATAATCTTCTTGAATTCGCCCCTTAGATCCCGGAAGTATTTTCCCATCCGTGTTCTGATACCAGGGCCCTTTTTCTTACCAGCCTTTTCTGTTTTAGCGTCTTTGGATTCCTTGACAGCCTTTTCCGCCTTGTCAGAGGTTTTCTCCGCTGTTTCCTCGACCGTTTCCGCCTTTTCGATCTTTTCGTCAGCCATTGCGAACCCTCCCTTTGTTGTGTTCACAGTTCAACCTGTAAGGAATTCCTTATTTGGTTTCTCTGTGCAGGGTGTGTTTGCGGCAGAACCGGCAGTATTTGTTCATTTCCAGTCTGTCCGGATCGTTCTTCTTGTTTTTCATGGTGTTGTAGTTGCGCTGCTTGCACTCGGTGCAGGCCAGGACGATTTTCACTCTCATAACGGCACCTCCGATAGCTCCCGCAAAGCGGGAATATTTGAAGCCTCCCTCAGGGGCGGCCTGTTCGGCTGAAAAGCGGACTCGCCGAAATTTGGCGCAAAAAAATAAACCCCTTTTGAGGTGTTCTTACTATACCACATATTCCGCAAGCGGTCAAGCATTTTTTTGAAAACATTTGGATGAAAATTCCCGGTACATTTTATAATATGGAATCCTAGAATCATTTTGGCTATTTCTGGTTGAAACCACCGGAAAAGTATGGTAAAATGACTTTTGGTATAGTCCAATAGGTAGTAATATAAAATATGCATCGGATTTGACCGGACCAACAGGACAATAAGGCGGTGTGAGCATATGAAAAGTATGGCGGAACAAATACCGGCACGTGAAAAACAGTTGAGCCCCTCGCGGCTGAAAATCGTGATCATTCTTTTGTCCGTGCTGTTGGCAATCAGCGCGGGAGGATTGGCTGTACAATATGCCTTCCATCAATTTCGCGAGCCGGCTCAAACCACTGTTACCGTTCCTGATAACCTGATCGCCGTTCAGGGAAACGCCGATGCCGCCCTTTCCCCCGCGCCGGGAACTGTACTGGCTCCCGGAGGACAGGCGGGTTCTTCCTCCGGTTCAGGCGGTGCGGGAACTGGGAACGCCCCCTTGAACCGGGAGGCTGCTGTCCTGGAACTGTATCAGGGGAAACCGGATGATAATCAACAGTTTCAAGCGGCCAACCTGCTTCCCGGCGACAGCGTGACCCGCTATTTCTGCGTAAAAGCTCATCACGATCAGGATATTACACTGTATT
>CALWMQ010000003.1 GCA_944382025.1 uncultured Clostridia bacterium
AATATGGATATTATTACCATGGGCCTGTGGAGACCGGTACGGCTGGTGGGGGAGGACCGGATCTTTTTGGCGGATCCCCAGGTGATCACAACCAGGATTGACCAGGATGGCACCGCCCATCTCAGCCTGAGTGTGACGCTGGGTAATATGGTGCTGTGGCCCTTTGAGGCTCATGTACGGTTTATTCTGCGGTCTCCGGTTCCCGGTACGGAGCCGCTGACAGTAGAAAAGGTACCGGGCTTTTGCCAGGGATCCCTGCGGGTGTGCTGTGAGATGGAAGTTCCCCAGGCGGCGTTATGGTGGCCTGCCGGGATGGGGGATCAGCCGCTGTATCAGGTGGATATAGTGGCTGATCTGTACGAATATCAGAAGCAAGCGGCCCCCACAGAGCATGACGAGCTGCATTTCCGTACCGGTATCCGTACCCTGCGGATGCTGCCGGCCCCGAACCCGGATTTGCCCAACGATATCAAGCCGGTAGCCAATACCAACCCTTATGGGCTGTACAACTGGTGTTTGTCCATCAATGGGCGGGCGTTTTTCGGGAAAGGGTCCAACTGGATGCCTATAGACCAGATGCTGCGGCTGCCCAGGGAACGGTATGACCGGCTGCTGCGGCGGGTACGGGAATGCCATATCAACCTTCTGCGTCCGTGGGGAGCGGGGCTTCTGGAAACCGATGATTTTTATGACCTGTGCGATGAATACGGTATCTGCGTATGGCAGGAAACCCTGATGGCCAACGGCCTGTATGATCAAAGCCGGCTGGAGGTGTGGCGGGATACCATGCGCCGCAATATCTGCCGGCTGCGCAACCATCCATCCCTGGTGATGTGGTGCGGCGGCAATGAATTCGACCCGGATGTGCCGGAAAACAAAGGGGTAGTGGATGAGATAGCGGCGTTGTGCGGGGAGCTGGATCCCGCCAGGGAATTCCACCGGGCCTGTCCCTATGGAGGGGATAACCATTCCTATCTGGTCAGCTGGATGGGCGGCCAGTATTACACCGGGTACGTCAAGGATCTTTCCGTGGCAATAACCGAGTTTTCCCTGGCGTCCCCGCCGTGCATAGAAACCCTGGAGAAGCTGATGCCGCCTGAGGATCTGAGGCGGTGGCCGCCGGATCTGCCGGATGATATCCATCGCTATGATTATGCCGACTGGGGTGAAAACGTCCAGCGCCGTGAAAGTGCTTTCAGCATTCTGGACGCCCATCTTTCCTCCATTACCAACGTGATGTTCCCGGCCATGTCGGAATGCGGCAAGCCTCGGGACATGGAGGAATTCATTGCTTATCTCCAGACAGCCCAGGGGCTGCTGACCCAGTTTGGGAACGATTTTTGGCGTTCCAGGTGGCCGCGATGCACCATGGCAGTCAGCTGGGTGTTCAATGTGATTTTCCCGGACAGCATGAGCTGGGCTTATGTGGACTATTTTGGGGTACCCAAACGCTCGTTTTATTTTAAGAAGCGATCTCTGGAGCCGCTGCATGCGGGGGCGATCTTTGACGACCTGTTTACGCCTGCAGGGGATGTATTTACCGCCCGCCTGTTTGTGGTCAATGAGAACCTGACTTCCTATTCCGGCCTGGCATTGAAAACACGACTGTACGATACAGGGCTGCAGCTGCTCTGGGAGGATCAGCGGGAGGTATGCCTGCGGCCGGATGATGTGAAATCCTGCGGGAATTTCCGGTTTGAGATTCCGGACGATATGGCGGATCAGGTATTGTTCCTGTGTGTGGATCTGTGTGATGAAGCGGGAGCGGTGTTATCTCGGAGCCAATACTGCCCCCGGGTAGGGACTCCCAGCGAGCGGATGCCTTATCTGAAAAACGGGCCGTATATCGCGGACGTAAAGGAGAGCCGGACGGAATTGGAAGCCCGGATAGAGGCGGCCGGTGAGGAAGGCCGGCAGGAATGGCGCTGCGTTATCCGCAACAGCGGAACGGTTCCCGCCTATCAGGTGGGGCTCCATGTGTCTGGCCGGGATCAGGATATGGTATATGCGGACAATTACTTCTGGATGGAGCCGGGAGAGGAACGCCGGTTATCGGTTGGATGGGAGGGAGCCCCTCCCGCAGCCTTGGAGATATCTGCCTGGAACGCGGATACCCTGGTTTTGGATACGGCGGCTCCGGAGACGGAGATTTGACGAAGCGGGAAAGGAGTTATGTGTATGAAATCCAGTGCCAAAGCCATTAATCCGCCTGGCCTGGGCGGGAAACCCCGTATGCCCCTCTCTTCCCGCATTCGAAAACAGGGCCGTGAGTTCAAAGCCCAGGGATGGCTTCAGGCAATGGCTATCCCAGGAATTATCTGGCTGATTATTTTCTGTTACATCCCCATGTATGGCGTGGTGATCGCCTTCAAAGACTACCGTCCTGGCAGTGGGTTCTTTTCCGGAGACTGGGTGGGGCTCAAGCATTTTATCGCGTTTTTCAGCGACAAGTATGCCATCCAGGCGGTTTGGAATACGTTAAAGGTCAGCGTGATCAAGCTGTTGGTGGGATTCCCGGCACCTATTTTGTTTGCGCTGCTGCTGAACGAGCTGCAATGCAAGCCGTTTAAGAAGGTTGTACAGTCGGTGTCCTACCTGCCGTTTTTCGTGTCCTGGGTGGTTATGTGGGGTATTCTGTATTCTCTGCTGAACCTCAACGGCCCTCTCAACCAGATTCTGGTAGCCAGCGGCCTGGTTTCCGAGCCTATCCCCATCATGGCCAGTGAGAAGACGTTTATTCCCCTGGCGGTTCTATCGGATTTATGGAAGGGGATTGGGTGGAACTCCATCCTGTATCTGGCGGCTATTTCCAGTGTACCTCAGGAGATGTATGAATCGGCCTATTTGGACGGTGCGAACCGTTTACAGCGGTGTATGCATATTACGCTGCCATCCATCATGCCCACCATCACGATTATGTTGATCCTGGCCATCAGCGGCATTCTGGGCAGTAACTTTGACCAGCACCTGCTGTTGTCCAACGCCACCAATATTACGGTCGCCAGAACCATTGACACCTACGTTTATCAGATCGGCATCGGCACCGGGCGGTTTTCCTATGCCACGGCGGTCAACCTGTGGAGATCGGTGATTTCTTTCTTCCTGCTGATCGGCGCTGACCGGCTGTCGCGCAAGGTGTCCCATGGCGAACGTGGTCTGTTTTAGGAGGCGGGGCTATGAAATTCAAACGTTCTGTAGGAGATTGGATTTTTGATATTTTTCTGTACACATTTATGGGGGTCCTGGGATTTCTGTTTGTCTACCCCTTCTGGACCGTACTGGTCATGTCGTTTAACAACGCTACTGACCTGATGCGGGGCGGGATCTTCTTTTGGCCTCGGGAGTTTACTCTGGATAACTACCGGGCTGTATTTGAGAACGACGGTATTCTGCCCGCCTATCTCATCACCATCTCCCGTACCGTTATCGGCACCATCACCCATGTTATCTGTACGGGCACATTTGCTTACGCTTTATCGAAAAAGAAGCTGAAATTCCGGAATTTCTATTTTACCCTTTGTGTGATCACCATGTTTTTCAGCGGCGGCATGATCCCCGGCGTGCTCAATATTTTCAATTTGGGTTTGGGAGACAATTACCTGGTGTATATCCTGCCTGGCTTGTATGGGGTTATGAATATGATTATTTTCAAGTCCTTTTTTAACTCCCTGCCCGCCGCGCTGGAGGAATCCGCCAAAATTGACGGGGCCAATGACCTGATTATTTTCTTCCGCATTGTTTTCCCCAACTCCAAGCCGGTCATCGCCACTATTGCCCTGAACATTGCGGTAGGACAGTGGAACTCGTGGTTCGACGCGTATCTGTATATATCCAACGAGAAACTGTGGCCTATGCAGCTGCTTTTGCAGCGGGTAATCGCCAGTGCTACCGCCATGTCGGAGGCGGTAGCCAACAATCCCAATCTGTCGGTAGGGGCCGTTACCTCTTATTCTGTGCAGCTGGCTACCATCATTGTAGCTATCGGTCCTATCATATTGATTTACCCGTTCTTCCAGAAATATTTTGTGAAAGGGATGATGATCGGCGCGATAAAGGAATAAAATCCGGTTTGTTCTCCCCATGTATGTTCCTCGCGGATTCTATGTTTGAACAGGAGGTTGTGGTATGAAAAAATTAATCAGCGTGGCGCTGGCAATGACCATGGTTTTTTCCCTTGCGGCCTGTAATAAGGATGACGGCGGTGTGAAGCAACCAGAAAGCGGCTATCGGCAGGTAAACACGGAGGTTACCCATGAATGGAATGTGCTGGAAAATGTAGATGAGAATTTTGACCTGGAACAGTATATCAAGGATGAGAAGGAGAAATGGTATCTGGGGTATGAGGCGGAGCTGACCTTCTGGTCCCCCTTCTCCTGGAAAACCTGCAATGAGTCTTTTGACAACTACGCGGGGCTGAAAACGGTCAAGGAGATTACCGGAGTTGACCTGACAGCCAATGTGGTGCTGGGCAGCGTGTCGGAGGCCATTTATCTGATGATGTCCAACGGCAGATGGCCCGATCTCATTACCATGGACTGCAATGACCCCATTGTCACCGAACTGGTGGAAGGGGGATTCGTGTACTCCCTGGATGAGCTGGCGGAAAAATATGATCCGGATTTTGTCGAGAGCCTGCCCGACGCCATGAACCAGGCGGGACGCATGTATGATGACGGCAAGCTTTGGGGGATTGTGAGCGACCTGGCGCCGGAGTGGAAATACGCGGACGGCGAGATCAAGGGTATGCTGGGAAACCAGGGATACATGGTGCGGTATGACCTGTGGGAAGCCTTAGGCGAGCCCAGCATCGCCACTCCAGATGATTTATATAACACCCTGAAGCTGTTCAAGGAAAAATATCCGACGCTGAACGGGAAGCCCTCCATTCCGCTGGGCGGCTATGGTGAGGCGGGAGACGGAACCCTGCTGACCATTGGCTACTCTTTCGGACTGAAGCAGAATATCAGTGTCAACTACGATGACAATTCCGTGACCACCCGTTTCCTCGATCCTAATTTTGAAGAATTCGCCGTATACATGAATAAGCTGTACCGGGAAGGACTGTTGGATCCGGAATTCTTCGTCAAGGGGACTCAGCAATCTCTGGAATCGGCTTCTACGAATGTGTTCATGATGCCATGGGTGTATCATGCGCTGGATGAGCCGAATAAGGTTTTGCGGCAAACCGATGAAAACAGTGTTTTTGTGGCGATTCCCCCCATGTCCGCCACCGGCAACGAATTTTCAGCCCGGGGAAGCAGCCGAATGAATGGTTCTTCCATCACCTTTGTGACTAAAAAGTGTTCTGATCCCGCAGCGGCTCTGCGCCTGATGCGGTACGGAGCGTCTCCGGAAGGCAGCCTACAAATGTACAAAGGCAACCCTGGCCAGCATTATATCGTTAAGGACGGGGTATTTTATCAGAGCGATGAAGTGTATGAAAAGAGCCAGAGCGGTGACTGGGCGGAATGGAACAAGACGCAGGGCGTTAATGATTACTATCATTTCTTCTATTCCCCGATTGAGGAAGGACTGCGTACTTACGAATTGCGGGAAAAATATGATATTCCCAACACCTGGAAATATTCCTATGACGGAACCAATGAGTTGTTCAACATGAACCCGGTAGCTTCCAGCGAAGCGGGTATAGCCTTCACTTATTTGAACACCATCGGAAATACTGAGCAGGCGAGAGCTATTACCGCGGCGTCGGAGGCGGAATGCCGTCAGGTTGTGCAGGCAATGCAGGAGGAGATCCGTAAGGTACAGAACCTGGACAAATTGGAAGAGTACTGGACCAATCAGTACCGTACCAATATCGAACGTTTTGGAGAAGCGGCCTGGGGCAACCCAAATCCCAATGGATGAGCAACGGTAATTAAAACAAAAGAGCCATCTCCGGGGAGAGGATCCTAGGGGATGGTTCTTTTGGACGGCGGCAGTACCAAGTAAAAAGGGGTATTTGGGAGTTATAGGGTGATTTTCATATGTTTTGCGAGGAAGGGAAGACCGAAGAAATGGCCCCAAAATAAATATAAACGTTTAGATTTTATTTTAAGACTTCAGAAAAACAAAAAAATACGAATTAAAAAAGCCAAGGGGTATTCAGCCGGATTTTTACCCGAAAACGCATGTATTTACGGAGAAATAGGGAAAAAATGAAGGACTAACTATGCAAATTACATATTTTATATTGACACGTGCCTAACAGTATGCTATATTATAAACTATAAACGATTCAAGTAATTGATGGGACGAGGGATGCCATATGAAGAGATAGAGTAACAGCTTGGCAGGGTACGATTCCGGTCATAATTCCTCAGAAGGAGAATTTTTACATTAAACAGGAGGAGGTATTCAGAATGAAAACAGTGAAAAAAGTATTGGTATCCATTTTAGCGGCAGTCGTGCTGTTGGCTGGTTCTATTGGAGGGGCGCTGTCGGCCAACGCAGAGGCCAAAGCCTACGATCAGAAATTGCTGATAGACAACGCGGATAAGACAGACGGCTGGTTTGGGACCACGGTAACTGTCAAAACCGAAAATCCTGCTGTTGAAGGCAGTGCCTATCTCCAGGCGGCCACGGTTGATGATCTGGGATCGGCGGTGCTGGCGCGCACATTTGATCCCCCTCTGGATTTGGCCAAATACAGTTCGGAAGGATATCTGCATATATGGGTATATGTACCTGACAACGCGGCTCTGGGGGCGGGATGTATTGAGTTGTCCAGTTCAGGCACCCCGGATGGAGCGTATATCTGGAATCTGAAAGACTATGTGACCGATACGGGATGGAACGAGTTATACCTGCCGGTAGCAGGAGCGGCGAAAGGCACGGCGGATTTTTCTAAAATCAACTATTTCCGTATGTATGCTGCGGCTCAGACGGGTTTGGGCCTGGACGATATGTATATGTGCCTGGAGGCCGAACCGAATACGAATCCCAGTGATTCCAGTCCCAGTGAAACAGACCCCAGCGGCACCGACGCCAAACCCACATTGCCTACCAACATCACATACGGTTCCAAGCTGAACATTGACACTGGGGATAAAACCGATGGTTGGTTTGGCACAGAAGTTTCGGTCAAAACCGAAAATCCGGCCGTTAAGGGTGGATCCTATCTGCAGGCTTCAGGGGTAGACGACTTGGGATCGGCAGTTCTGGCTCGTACGTTTGATCCTTCCCTGAACCTAAGCAAATACAGCAAAGAAGGCTATTTGCACCTGTGGATATACATTCCGGACAAAGAGACGCTGGATGCGGGCTGTGTGGAACTGGCCAGTTCCGGCACGCCGGACGGCGCCTATAAATGGAACCTGAAGGATTATGTGACCCAGGCCGGATGGAACGAGTTATACCTGCCGGTAGCTCAGGCTATTCAAGGAACCGCGGATTTTTCCAAGATCAACTATTTTCGTATATACGCAGCAGGGCAGGAAGGCCTTGGGGTGGACGACATTTATATGTGTCTTGCCGAGACGGGCAAGGTGCCGGATACTGGCATATCTACGCCGGTATTTGTGTGGCTGTTGCTGATGGCAGCTGGGACGGCAGTAGTTTTCCTTGCGTTGTCCAGGGGTTTAAGCCGGCGTTTTGAGCGTCGTTAACTGATTAACAGGGGCCTTGATTCTTCAGAACAGGGCCCCTGCCCATTAAGTTTTGGAGGTGCCTTATGAAAACGCCTATGCTTATACGGATCATGGCCCGTGGGATGGCAGGTTTGACGGTGGCGGGGATTCTCCTGGTGAGCGTCACAGGGTGCGGCGATACCGGAGGAAGGCCTTCCAGTACGGATACCGTCAGTGAAACAGTGCAGCCTGAAACCACAGCGGCGGATAAATTGGAGGTGGCCTATGCAGGCGGGGAAGGGGCTGCCGGTGAAGCACCGGCCTCCAAATCTGTGAAGCCGGGGGAAGAGATTATGCTGCCGGAGTGCCCCTTCCAAAAAGAGGGCGCTCAGTTCGCAGGATGGACGGATGGGAGCAATACATATCAACCCGCTGATTTCTATAAGGTTGAGAAAGATGTCACCTTTACGGCCGTGTGGGAAGAGACTCCTTCTAAACTGGTATTGGGAAATATGGACTCCATGGATGGGGGCTGGGAAGGGTTCCCGGAATGCCGGGTGGTAACCCAAGGCGCCCGAGAAGGGACTGGTTATCTGGAGGTCACCTTTAACAGCGATATTGTATTCCGTACCGAAACCATCTCTTATAATTTAGCTCCATATATGGAGACCGGCGTCCTGCATGTGTCGGTATATGTAAAAGACCACTCCGTGATTACGGGGGGCCAAATCGAGCTGACCAGCAGCGGGGTTGCCGATTCACAAGAACTGAGCGTAGGTGAGTTCGGGAGCGGGATCCTCCTTGCCAGCGGATGGAATGACCTGGAAATCCCTCTGTCCAGTTTCAAGGAAGTAGGGGGTGCGCCGGCACTGGAAGCCATGAATTATGTACGGGTATATTTTCTGGTCAGCGGTGAGGCCACGATAGGTGTTGACGATATGTATATTACCCTTTAATCTTGTAGCCTGTATTGGATCAGATGGCACGTAAGCCGCCCTGCTTTAGGTAGGGGACCAATTTACACGTTTAAGCGGTTGTTTGCCCAGTGGGCGGGATACGCGGCGCCTGAACGGTGGGATTTTCAGGACCTGTCTGTTCCCGCCCTTTTGCTTTACCCGATAGGTGTTCCTGACAGCAGAGATACGGCGGGGGACAGGGCCTGACCCTGGCTGATAAGGGGGCGGGATGCAGGAAGGGGTACAACGGGAGAGAATCAAACGAGGTTTGCCAGCCTGGGGGGCCAGGCGGTAGGAGAGGAGGAGAGCCCGATGGATAACGAACAATTGCTCCGGCGCCTGCGCCGTCCTGGCGGACAGGTGGATGTTGTGCTGGATACAGATACCTACAATGAGGTGGACGACCAATACGCCTTGGCGTATCTGCTCCGGTCAGAGGACCGGCTGCGGGTTCAGGCGGTTTACGCAGCGCCTTTTTCCAGGTGCGGGGGGCTTTTTGCGTCGATCAGGGCGGAGACACCCGCTGAGGGAATGGAACAAAGCTATAAGGAAATTCTGCATATTCTTCGTCTTTGCGGCCATGAGGAGCTAGCGGAGCGGGTGTACAGAGGGGGGACGATGTATCTTCCGGATGAGTCCACGCCGGTGGACAGTCCGGCTGCCCGGGATTTGGTTTCCCGGGCGCTGGCGCATACACCGGATCAGCCGCTGTATGTGATAGCGATTGCCGCCATTACCAATGTGGCATCGGCCCTGTTGATGGAGCCTGCTATTCGGGACCGGATGGTGGTGGTATGGCTGGGCGGTCATGCACATGACTGGCCGGATACCTGTGAATTCAACCTGTTTCAGGATGTGGCGGCCGCCCGGGTAGTTTTTAGCAGTGGTGTGGCTTTGGTACAGCTGCCTTGTATGGGGGTGGTATCGGCTTTTTCCACAACGGCCCCTGAACTGGAATACTGGCTGAAGGGAAAAAATCCCCTGTGTGACTATCTGGTAGACTTAACGGTACAGGATAGTATACGGAATATAGGGGAAGGGTGTTGGAGCCGTCCGATTTGGGACGTGACCGCCGTAGCCTGGCTGTTGGGAGATATGGTATGGGACAGGACGGTACCCAGTCCTATTCCCCAATATGACGGCCATTACAGCTTTGACGGCACCAGGCATTTTATAAAATATGTGTACCATATCCAGAGGGATGCCCTTTTCCGGGATCTGTTTGCCAAGCTGGCCCGGAACACTTAGATAGGGAAAGGAAGGAAGCGGTATGCGGCGGAAAGACGGGGTATGCAGGAAGTTAGCGCTGGGATGGGGGCTTGGAGCCCTGCTGGCTGGTATGATAGGGGTAACGGGCTGTGCGGGAAGCGGGGAATATATGGAGGCCTGGGCGTTCAATGATGGCGGTACGGGTGAAACTGTGGCAGCCGCGTTTAAAGGAGGTACGCCGGGGGTTCAACAGTGGGGAGTATGGCTGAACAGCGCCACATTTGGAAAGGTATTGGACTTTTCCGCTGAAGGCTCCCACTTTGTGGCCAGGAACGCCAAAGCGAATTTCACCAAAGATTTTACGATTTCGGCTTTTGTTCTGGCTCCGCCTCGGGAGCAGGAAGATCGGATGATCCTTTGTCAGGGAGAAGAGGAATCGGTACGCCTGTACCTGAAGGCGGAGGAGGATTTTGCGCTGACCCTGGAGATGGAGGGTGTAACCGGCCTGGAAAGCAGCGGCGTAGGGCTGGCGGACGGGAAATGGCATCACATCCTGGTATCCAGGTCAGAAAACACCGTGACCTATTGGATAGACGGCCAGCAGGTCAAGGCCATGGAGGCGGAAGGCTCGGTATCCAAGCCCGCGGCCAACGATATCTATATTGGGGCTGATCATAAAGGCAAACGGGGACTGGATGGGTCAGTTGCTGAGGTGCGCCTTATCAAAGGCGCTAAAAGCCCTGCCGAAGCGACACAAACGGTTATTGACCCTTCCGACAATGAAGCCAAACGTCCGCGGTTGGATTTAAAAAAAGGGGTGGTTATTGACCGGCCCCAGTATTCGGAAACCCTGATCCCCCAGAGCTATACGGAGAAAAGTGATATTCAGAACTGCATCAGCATGGGCTTTGACCATGTGAAGCTGCAGCTTGTCCCCGAGTGGATGATGGATGAAGAGGGAAACCTGATCGGGGAAAATATGGAATATATCACGGAAGTTATTCAGATGGTTATGGACCTGGATTACAGGGCAATCCTTTGTGTATCCCCCTGCGCCAGCGGTGTAGACTACAATTTCAAGACACGGTATTTGGGGGATTTGGATGCGTTTGAGAGGCTGGTGAAGTGGTATGGCCAGCTGGCGGAATATATCCAGCGGCAGGGGTGGTCCGCCGACCATCTGGCGATCCAGCTGATGACCGAACCGTATGACAATTCCAGCCAGGTGAGCTGGTCGTGGATGTCTGACAGGATGTGGGGAGCGGTACGCAATGTCCTGTCGGATCATACGATTATTACCAGCGCGGATAAATCGGGGAATCTGGAGCATGTGAAAAAAATGTCTCCCGCCACGGATAGCAATTTGATCTATTCCTTTACCACCTACGAGCCTTATGCGGTAGGATGGTCCTCGGGGTACACCTCGCAGGTGGGAAATGAAACCTTTTGGAATTATATTGGCGACATCCCTTATCCCATAGAGGAAGGGGTGGATTACACGGCTGAAATCGAAAAGGCGCTGGAATCTGTTCCGGAACGCTATCAGTTCCAGGCCCGGAGCGCTTTGACGGATTATGTCAGAGGGGCGAATGACGGAGGCAGCGCCGCATGGAAAAATTTCTATGATTCCCTGTATAACAGGGAATGGCATATGCTGCGGGCGAAAAGCCTGGATGACTGGCGGCAGCAATATGGCGGGAATATCCATATTATGGTGGTAGAATTCGGGTGCTACGACACCCAGTATTCCACTGTGCGTTTCGGCTCTGCCGGCTCGGGGATAACCGATGAGAAACGTCTGGAATTCATTAAGGACCTGAGGGATTCCTTTGAGGCTTACGATATTGGGTGGTGTTATTGGAGTTATAATGAAGGGTTTACTGTATTTGACACGGCCTATCATACCGATTATGTAGGAGGAAGCCCTTCTGAGGCGCAGGCGGTCGTACTGGCGGATTACAAACTGCTGACATATTCTCTGGGGCTGACGCCCAGGATGCCGGAAACGCTGCCGGAGAGCTTGTGGGACGCGGCGGGAGCCTGGAGCCTAGAAGAAGAGGCGGATGGGGTGTATAAAGCAGTGATGTCCGCATGGCCCCAGGCGGAAAGCCAAGGGATTTCCCATATTCAGGATGATCGGTTGGGCATGGCGGCATTTTTTGACGGAGGAAGCTTTGGTATCATTGACAATCCTGGATTTCGGTTATATAACGATTTCACGTTGTCGGCCTGGGTGAAAACCAGCGGTCCGGGCACCATTTTGTCCTATGGGGACGAGTTTCTCCGCCAAAGCGACGGGGTATACGGAAAACTGATGATCCAGGATTTTGATTCCTATCATCAGATATGGGGAAGCAATATCCGTCCGGATACGGATGCTCCGGCTCAGGGGACAGGAAGCCTGCTGGGGGTTTCGGAAGAAGGCGGCGGAGACATTGTCTTTACCTGGCACCTGCCCAGATTAAACTTAAGCGAGTACCTGAAAAAAGAAGGAAGCGGCGCGTTCCATTTATCCTTATATGTTGGGGATCCATCCAAAATCAGAGGGGGCCAGCTGGAATTCACCAGCAGCCAGGGGCCGGATGATACCAAAGAATTTTCGTGGGATCTGGGAAAGGTGAATCTGAAAAGAGGTTGGAACGATTTGGTGCTGAAAGCAGAAGACCTGCTAAACAGCACAGCAGATCCCACCGAATTGATTTGTGCCCGTTTGTATATTCATACCAGTGATAAAGTAGCGGTTAAAATAGATGACATCTATGCCTTTTTTGAGAGTCCTACTTCCGTGGCCGAAGGATGGAGCTTAGAAGTGGACGCTGGTGGAGTCCTGAACTTCCAAGCGACGGGATTGGAAGGACTGACTGGCAGCGGCGTACGCGTGGCTGACGGAGCCTGGCACCATGTAATGGTCAGCTATCACAATGACCAGCTCATATATTATGTAGACGGGCAGGCAGAAAAAAGTGTGGCAGTGTCAGGGAAACTGCGGGCCACCTCTTCCGCGGACTTGGTTATCGGTGCCGGCAGCGATGGGGGAAATGGGCTAACCGGTTCCATTTCCCATGTGGCGGTATATACCGCGGCTAAAACGCCGGACCAGGTGTGGAAGGAATGAATTGATTCAAGAAGGGATTTCCAGCCAGTCATTTCCCTCCGTCAGAATGACCGGTTTCTGCCGGAGGGATTTTTCTGGATAGCTGATTTTCAGCGGTATAGGGACAAACCCTGTTTTTCTCCGAAAACCAATTGAAATATAATTACAAATATTATATACTATTAGTAACTAAATGAGGCTGAGTATGGGGCGTCAGATATATTTAGAACAAGTTTTTAACAGGATACAGCAGGCGGAACCGGGAACACTATTTGTAGCTTCTGATTTTGCCGATATCGCCTCCCAGGAGGTAGTGAAAAATATTCTGTCACGATTGAACAAAGCCCAGCAGATCAGAAGAGTCATACGGGGAGTTTATGTGAAGCCCGTCTATAAGGCGGGATGTTATATCCCGCCTACCTGCGACAAAATAGCCCGCACTTTAGCCCGGCATTACGGCTGGACGATTGTGCCGTATGGCCAGACGGCGCTTTGGATGTTTGGGATGACGCAGCAGGAACCGGAAGTTTGGGAGTACGTCAGCAATGGTCCGTATAAGGAATATAAGCTGGAAAAGACCATCCGCTTTAAGAAAACCGCGAACCGTGATGTTTCGGCCATGTCCCAGAAGACTGCTTTGGTGATTCAGGTGCTAAAGGCATTGGGTAGGGAACAGGTGGACGAGCCTATACGGCAGGTTATCCGAGACAAACTGACGCTAGGCCAGCGGGCAGCGTTGTTAGCGGAGGCCAGGCATACAACAGCATGGATCTATGAGCTTATTCGTCAGATCTGCTACTGAGAAAGCGGAAATTGCCGACAGTTAACCGGAGAGAGAAGGTGATACATATGCCGCCGACGATCAAAGATATTGCGGAAAAGAGCCAGATATCGATTGCCACGGTGTCCAAATACTTAAACGGAAGACCGGTACGGCCATCCACCTCGGCTAAAATTGGAGAGGCGATCCGGGCCTTGAATTATCATGTCAACCAAACGGCTCGGAGCCTGAGGACTTCCCGATCCATGACCATAGGTATACTGGTGGATGACATCCGCAACAATTTTTTTGCCCATATGGTTTCGCTTCTGTCGGACGCTTTACAGCGGAAAGACTACAGCAGCATCATTTGCGAGATCAGTGAGGAGGAAGAGAGCCTGCGCAGGCAAATGGGATTCCTATTCAGCAAAAATGTAGACGGCATAGTAATCATATCCACGGTCATTCCTCAGCAGGCATTGAAGGAATTCAGCGAACAGTTCCGCAATATTGTGGTCATCGATTCTTCGCTGCGTGGAGTGAACTGTGATTTTGTATTGACGGATAATATTGCGGCTACCTATAACGCCACGGAGCAGTTTATTGTCAAAGGCCATCGCAAGATCGCTATTGTAACAGGAACCTCGGTGAACTTTTCTGCCCGGGAGCGGCTCAGCGGCTATAAACGGGCTTTAACCGATTACCAGATTCCCGTCAATCAGAATTGGATTATACAGGATTCCTACGATTATGAGGGAGGATACCGTGCGCTGAAAAAACTTTTGGAAATGCGTGCGGAAGGGGATATGCCTACGGCGGTTCTGGTGACCTCCTATCGGATGACCACGGGATTTATTATTGGTGTCAATGAGGAAAATGTACGGATTCCAGATGATATTTCTCTGATTGGTTTTGACAATTATGATATTAACAAAGTATTTGTACCCCATTTGACCTGTGTGGCCCAGCCGGTAGAGCAGTTATCAGCTGCGGCGGTCAGTCTTTTGTTTGATCGGATGGAAGGGAAAAATGAGGACAGTCAGATTGTGCGTATCCCGGCCCAGTTCCTGCCCGGGGATTCGGTCAAACGCTTGGACCGGTAATAGGAAGCCGATTTCCAGGGACATAATGGTTCATGGACTAAATGCGTTTTAAACGTGAGGAAAATTTTCTGCCTGCATAGGCACTTAGCGTATTGGGACTATATCATTCATATTTCTGATACTGCTGTTTGCCAGTTCCGGACATTTAGGAAAGTAATCAGTGATCCCATACAGATATAGAAATCCCCGAACCAAAAAACTGAACTGCTCCATATTGTACGGACAGGAGAAAAAAGCCCCTGGTAGGAAAATATTGAGTTTTAGGAGGAGTGGCGCAGCGTGAGCGGCGCCA
>CALWMQ010000004.1 GCA_944382025.1 uncultured Clostridia bacterium
AGGATCTCCCGTCCAACCTGGGTAGTATCGGAAGGGCTTGGGACGATATCGGCACCAAAAGTATGAATAACCGCTTTGCGGAAGGGTTTCTGCTCATAGCTGACCTTCACCATGTATACGGTCAAATCCAAGTCGAAATGGGCACAGGCCATGGCCAGAGCCGTACCCCACTGACCAGCCCCGGTCTCAGTGGTTAGGGTAGTGATCCCCTGCTGTTTCGCGTAATATGCCTGGGCAGCGGCGGAATTCAGCTTGTGTGATCCGGAGGTATTGTTCCCCTCAAATTTGTAGTAAATTTTAGCCGGGGTGTCCAATGCCTTTTCCAGGTTGTAAGCCCGTATCAGCGGAGAGGGCCGGAAAATCCGATAAAAGTTCTGGATCTCCTCCGGAATGTCTATGTACCGCTGGGTGGTAAGCTCCTGACGGCACAGTTCTTCACAGAAAATCGGCTTCAGGTCGTCCATCCCGATGGGCTGATGGGTTGCGGGATTTAAATATGGGTCCGGCTGCTCCTTCATATCCGCACGGATGTTATACCACTGTTTAGGCATTTCCTCCTCGGACAGATAGATACGATAAGGGTCGGTATGTTTGCTGCTCATGGTACTTCATCCTTTCAACCTTTATCTTCTGATTCAAATCTTACATTCCGCTGTACAAATGCCTGTAATTTTTGCCTCTTTGGTTGTTCCATCAAAAAAACGCCCTGATATATAGCCGCCTTAATCATCACTCAGTTACCGCACTCCACGCTGATCTCGTTGAATTTGGCCAGCAGAGTATCCACGCTGGCGGTTTTCTTGGCCTCTCCGGCCAGATCCATGACCGCCTGTCCTTGATGCATCATGATCAGCCGGGTACCATACTCTTCCGCGAACCGCAGATTATGAGTGACCATCAAGGTAGTAACCCCCATGTCGCTGACGACCTGCTGGGTGATCTCCATAACCCGCTGGGAAGATTTGGGATCCAGCGCGGCGGTATGCTCGTCAAGGATCAGCAGCTCCACGCCGGTCATGGTTGCCAGAATCAGCGCCAGTGCCTGCCTCTGGCCTCCGGACAGAGAGCCTACCGGCACCTGCATCCGGTTCTCCAGCCCCATATTGCAGGTTTCCAACAGGGTGCGGTATTCCTCGATCCGCCGCTTGTTGATACCACGTCCCAGGCCGTAATGCCCCTTTTTATTGTCTGCCAATGCCATATTCTCCAAAATGGTCAGGTCCGGGCAGGAACCTTTAGCCGGATCCTGAAATACCCGGCCGATAAAAGCCGCCCGCTTGTATTCCGGAAGCCGGGTAATATCCCGATCCTTCAAATAGATATGGCCGCCGTCCAGAGGCAGGGACCCGCACAGCAGATTCAGCAGGGTAGTCTTACCGGAGCCGTTGGATCCTACGATAGAAACAAACTCTCCCTCATCCACCTCCAGGCTGAAGTGATCAAACAGGGTGGTTTCGTCAGGAGTGCCCACGTTGAAGCGCTTCGTAACCTCACTGAACTTAATCATGGGCCATCCTCCCCTTATCCATCAGGTTATTGCAAACCAGCGCCACCACAAAAATAGCCGCCATAATCAGCTTAAGCTGATCACTGGCCCCCAGACTGGTGGCCACCGTCATGACCGCCTGATACAGCACTGAACCAATAAGCACCTTGGTGGTGCTGCGCAGGAATCGGACCTTACGGAACAGGCTGACGCCGATGATCACCGACGCCAGACCCAGCACCACCATACCGGTGCCGAACTGCAGATCGGCGGTGTGTTTCTGCTGGGTGATCAGGGCTCCTGCCATGGCGGCGAAGCCGTTGCCCAGGGCCAAACCCAGGATTTTCGTGGTGCCGGGGTTCCGGGCCAACATAGTCACATACTGGTCATTGGAACCGGTGGCCCGCAACAGCATACCGGATTTGGTAGAGAAAAACCAGTCCATCAGGAACTTACAAACCAGCACCACTACCAGGCAGACAATCAGCTGCTGGATACGGAAACCAGCCACCTCATCCGGGATCAGGGAGGCCGGGAGAGTATTGAACAAGGTTTTTTCATCGGGCAGGGAGGCAATCGACATCCCCCCCGTAGCCGCCTTCATCAGCATCAGGTTCACCGACAGCAGGGCGGTCATCACCAGGATACCGCACAGCAGAGGACGGATTTTCAGCTTGACATGAAGGAGACCGGTAACGCTGCCCGCCAGCGCACCCGCCGCGAAAGCCGCCAGCAATGCCAGCCAGGGGTTATACCCCTTAAGGATCAGCATAGCGGAGATCACGCCGCCCAGCGGCACGGTCCCATCCACCGACAGATCCGGAAAATCCAGAATGCTGTATGTGATGTACACACCCAGAACCAGTACGCCATACATGGCGCCGGTCTGTACGGCGTTGATGATTGAATTGATGACAACTTCCATCTCAGCACAACCCTTACTGGTTTATTCCGCGGCGACATCCTGGGCAGAGGCGTATTCCTCGGGAATGGTCAAGCCCAGGGCAGTTGCCACTTGGCTGTTGTACACCGGGAAGCTGTTTTTCACCAGCACAACAGAGGTATCGGCCGGATTTTCCCCATCCAGCACCCGGGCGGCCAGGCTGCCGGTCTCCTTGCCCAGGGCCACATAGTCCAGACTCTCTGAGGCCAGGCACCCCTTGGAAACCTGCTCGATCTCGGAGCCGTATACCGGGATCTTGGCCTCATTGGCTTTCTCCAATACCACAGTCAGATTATCCACTACCAGGTTATCCGTAAAATTGTTGATGCAGTCCACCTCGCTGGCCAGGGCTGTTGCCACTACCGGGATATCCGCCGCGGACTGTATGCCTTTCTCCACAATCTCAAATCCATAGTCCGGAGCCAGCTTTTTCAGTTCCGCCAGGTTGGAAACCGAATTGGCTTCGGCAGTGTTATACAGAATTCCGATTTTTTTAGCATCAGGCTGGAAGGCCCGGATCATTTTCAGCTGGCCTTCCAGGTTCAGCCGGTCGGAACTGCCGGTACAATTTCTTTCGGACTTTTCCAGGGATTTGACCAGGTTAATGGATACAGGATCGGACACGGCGCAGAAAATCACCGGGATATCCCCGCCCGACGCGCTGTCCGCCGACATAGCGGCCGGGGTAGCGATGCCTACGATCAGATCGTACTTTTTTGCCACCATGTTTTTAGCGATAGAATCCGCTGTTGTGGTATCGCCCTGGGCATTTTTAAAATCAATGGTACAGGTCTCGCCGTCCTTGTAGCCCGCTTCTTCCAATCCCTGGATCAGGCCATTATAGCAGTTGTCAAGGGAGGAATGGACGGCGAACTGGATAACGCCAATCGTCGGTCCCTTTCCTTCCCCGCCTTGGGAGCCCTGATCCCCGCAGGCGGTCATGGACATAGTCAGCAGAGAAGCCATAGCCAACAAGCCTAAAAACTGTTTTATCTTTTTCATCATTACATTTCTCCTTATTTTATCATAACGGTAATTGCTATAGATAGGTTGTCACCATCGCCATCGCCAAATCATCTAGATCCATCCTTCCCTTCAGGAACGGCGCCCGTCTGTTTTTAAAAACAAAAAAGCTCTTGTCCCCATCTTCATTGGGACAAGAGCTCAACTCCTGCGGTACCACCCGAATTCATCCGCCTATATGGCGAATGCACTTTTTCCGTGTACCTGTGATACACGCTTCCTTGATAA
>CALWMQ010000005.1 GCA_944382025.1 uncultured Clostridia bacterium
TGGACCCCGGAAACCAACTATGCTTATTTTTCGGAGCATTTCGGCGTATCCAATGACCCGGATACGGTGACCTGGGAAGGGGGGGAGGGGCAGTACAGGCTGATTGACGCGGGGGGGATGGAGCTGCTTCTCCTGACCTTGGGGTATGGCGCCGATGACCAGGGGGTGGACTGGGCCAATAGCGTCCTGCGGCAGTATCCGGAGCGGTACGCGGTGGTCGGGTTTCACAGCTATATGCATGATACCGGCGCCTTGACCACTATCGGTAAGACTTTGTTTGAGCGGATTGTTGTTCCCAATCCCAATGTACGCTTAGTGTTGTGCGGTCATCATCACGCCGCAGGCAAACGGATATCCGAATTGGATGACGATGGGGACGGGACAGCTGACCGGACGGTATACCAACTTCTGGCGGATTACCAGGACGCCCCGAAAGGGGGCGGAGGGTTTATCCGCCTGCTGACCTTTGAACCGGCGGCAGGGAAAATCCGGGTTCACACCTATTCCCCCTATTTGGATCAGACGAGTTTTTATGAGGATCCGGAGACCGACACCTTTGATATCCCGTTTTAGCTTTAGGCCAGGCGCCCGTTCCGTGATGGGAAGCTCCTGAGGCAGCCAACCTTGACAAAAAAGCGGCGTTTTCCGGTGGCTGAATCAGCCCGGAAAACGCCGCTTTAGGCGGTTTGCCTGTCTTTTGTTTGTTTCATAACGGTGTGTCCCCCGGCATGGCTAGGGAGGCGTCAGGGGTTATTCCTCCGTATAGGTGAAAACAGGGGGCTTTTTCCGTTTGGCCCTGTCCCGTTCCCGTTTCCTGTCGGCGGCGATGAGCAAGATACAGCTGAAGGTGGACAAGACGCAGAAAATTAACAGAAGAACCTTGCTGATCGTATTGTTGATAAACCCCATAACAGGATTAAACTTGTCAAGAATAAAAAATACGATAAACATATTGGATAATACGATGGTGGCGTGGGGCAGCAGCCGGCGCACCCATTTCAGCAGCATAACATTCGCCCTTTCTTTTGGAACGTCTTTATTGGGAAACCTCACCGATATACACGATGTCGCTGACTGGTCGGCCCCCATTATAAGGCTGGCTGTATTCCCGGTCGCCGAAAGTCATGACAGCGGTTTGTCCACCGTCCAGGTTGTAGGCGGCCTTGCAGCCCAGATCGGCATATACCTGGGACAGTTCTTTTAAGGTCAAGCCGGCGGAATAGCCTTCCTGGCGGCCGTCCACCAGAACGAAGCAATAGTGACCCGGTTCATAATACCCCATAGAACTGCGGGGATTTTTGGGGTTGAGGGAACTGTTGAATGACTCCATAGCCTGACCGTTCCGATCAAGGAGCATGGGACCAAAGCTCCAAGCCTGATAGGCACCTTTGGCCACGGCATCGGCGCTGTTCCATTCCTGAGGGGAATAGGTTTCCATGGTGCCGTCGTAGTATAGGACACAGACATCTCCGTCGATGGGGTTATCCCGGTACAGAACGCCGTTACGGATAATCGTGCCGTTGGTGTGGTTGCCGTAGTAGTCACCGGAGATGGCCAATAGGGCGTTGTTTCGTGTCGCCATGGTCAGAGTAGACTCCCGGAAGCCCCGGCCGTACTGATCTTTGGCAAAGGCGGTGCGGAAATTATCAATGCTCCGCACATAGATGTCCGCTACGTAATAGGTGACCAGGCGGCTGCCTTCACCCATAGTTTTCTTCTCAATGGTGATGGATACGTCCTTGCTGCGATAGGAGTTGTCGGTCTGTTCCACCGTATCCGAGAATTTATCGGCAAATTTGGCGCCCCATCCGCTTTGATCCGGGGATGGATTGTCGGAAGAAGCATCAGAAGAGGCATCTGGAGAGGTGCCGCCGGAAGAGGAGGTATTGCCCCCGGAAGGACGGTCAATCACGGTACCGGTACCACTCTGGGCTACAGGGAGCACGTGATGAAACAGGGCAAAGATACACAGGCATACCCCGGTTACGGCCAGATTGGCGGCCGCCAGTACCCACACCGGCTGTTGTCTGACCCTGGGAGGGGCCTGCCTTTTGGGAGGAGTCCGGCGGGGAGGGGTATGTACGGGACGCGGAGAATAGGTAGGGGTATTCACGGGCACAGCAACCTTTCCTGGGAAATAATCGGTAGAGGATCAGCCGGCGTTTTTCCGGCGAAAAACAAAAAGTCTCTGGAAAATCATGCTGACGAAGAAAAGAATGGCTTCGGTCATCAGCTTGGCGATCCCTGCCGGAATATGGCAGATGTTTACGAAAAAGCTGAGCAGATAGGTATTGAAGAACAGGATAACAATGACCAGGGCATAGTATTTCAGCGCCGACAACAGCAGATTGTTTGTATCTTTGAAAACCAGCTTGCGGTTGAGGCCGAAATTGAAGGTGGAACTGATAGCCCGGGCGGCGATATTGCTGATTTTGAGGCCGGGTACGCCGTAAAGGGAAGTAACGCCGGCGATGGAGAACAGCCAGATAAACAGCCGGAACAGGGCGTAATCTACCAGAAAGCTCAGCAGAGAGGAAAAGGCGAATTTCAGGATAGAACCGTAGATACATAAGGTATCCCACAGGGCGCGTAACCGGGAACCGGACCGCTGTTTTTTGTAATAGACGGTGGTTACAGGCAGTTCCTGTATGGGGAGACGCCGTTCCGCCCAGTCCAGGAGCATATGCACCTCATAGTCATCCTTGTCCCCGCTGAGGGCTAACAGCTGGGGAATGTGGGAGGCGGAAAACGCCCGGAGGCCGGTTTGAATATCCCGAATGTTGACCCCGCTGGCGAAGGCGAATACCCTCCGGGTCAAGGCCCGGCCCAGCCGGACCACAGGGGAGACGTCCTGCTTTTCCTGACGGCGGCCAAGGATCAAGGCATCGGGAGACTGTGTCAGCTGTTCCGCGGCCAAGCGGATATCCTCCGGGGAAAAAGCCCCGTCAGCCACAACCACCGGTTCTTCAGGGGCAGCTGTCTGAGCAATGTGGCCCAGAGCGGTTTTAATGGCTCTGCCCTTGCCCCGCCCATCCGGATGAGGAAGAAGGAGAATCCCCTCACAGGACTCAGGCAGCAGCCGGAGATCGGCGGAACTTCCGCACAGGATCACGGAAGTTCCCGACCGGGCCAGTTCCGCCGCGGCATCAGGGACGGACGGATGGGGAGAGCAGATGGGAAAAACAACGATCATGAGGGCAACCCTTTCCAAAAAGCCCGCCGGCACGGCCTCCGCCTATTTGTATGAGGGGAGGGCATGCCCATTGCCTGTCCGGTCATGGGGGCGGGCAAAAAATTTCCGGATCCCATTATACAACAATCTGTCCCGAAATTCACCATGAAAATACAAGAAAATACAAAATTCATCAAATCCTAAGAGTTGGCGTACTGGTATGCCAGTAAGTGCACGGTTTCACACAAAATAGACAAAATAGGGGGATTCAGGATGAAAAACCCACTATATCTCTACAAAATTGTCCGCTTCTTTGTTTTCGTCTTGAATTCAGTCGGCTTTTGCAATACAATAAGAATATATTTGATGAGGAGGGTTCGGAATGCTGTTTTGCGGCGGGTTTCTGCGCGGAATGGGCTGCCCGAACACGGCGGGTGCGGGTGAAACGGCAAAATAGCGGGCTGTGGTGCGTCTTGTGCCGCAGCCTGTTTTGCTTTACAAGGACCCGGCTCACCGACAGTCCCGGAACCCCTTCTCGTTTTGATCATTATCTCATGACGGAAAGGACAGACGCGTATGCAGAAAAAAGTAGCGGTCATCATGGGCAGTGACAGCGATTTGCCGGTGGTGGGAAAGGCTATTGACAAGCTGAAAGCCTTCGGCATCCCGGTCGAGGCGCATGTGATGTCAGCCCACCGGACGCCTGAAAGGGCAGCGTCCTTTGCCGCTTCCGCGGCGGACGAGGGCTTCGGGGTGATTATCGCCGCGGCCGGCAAAGCGGCCCATTTGGCGGGAGTGCTGGCGGCCCATACCGTGCTGCCGGTGATCGGTATCCCGGTAAAATCTTCAACCCTGGACGGTTTGGACGCTCTGCTGGCCACCGTACAGATGCCCTCCGGTATCCCGGTAGCCACGGTAGCCATTGACGGGGCGGAGAACGCCGCCATCCTGGCCGCCCAGATGCTGGCGCTGTCGGATGAAGCCTTGGCCGGCAAACTGGCGGAGATGAAGGCTTCCATGGCCAGAGCGGTGGAGGAAAAGGACCAAAAGCTCAGGGACAGCCTGGGGATGTGAGCAAAGGTAACTGATTATCTGACTATAATAAAGGAGAATGAACAGCATGAAAAAGTTGCAGCAGCTGTATGAAGGAAAAGCCAAAAAGGTATTCGCCACCGATGACCCGGAAAAATACATTGTGGATTACAAAGATGACGCAACCGCCTTTAACGGCGAGAAAAAAGGAACTATCCTGGGCAAGGGGATCATCAATAACCGGGTAACCAATCACCTGATGAAAATGCTGGAAAAGGAAGGGGTACCCACCCATTTTGTGGAAGAGATTTCCGACCGGGAAACCATTGTCAAAAAGGTCACCATTGTTCCCCTGGAGGTCATTATCCGCAATATCGCTGCCGGTTCCTTCTCAAAGCGGTTCGGCGTGGAGGAGGGCACTGTCCTGAAGCAGCCTTCTTTGGAATACAGCTACAAGGATGACGCTCTGGGTGACCCCATGATCAATGATTATCATGTTCTGGCGTTGGGCTTGGCTACCCGGGAAGAGCTGGACACCATTGCCCGTTATGCCTTTAAGGTCAACGAAGTGCTGAAAAAGTATCTGCTGACCTTGGACATCGAGCTGGTAGACTTCAAGCTGGAGTTCGGCAAGCTGTCTGACGGGACCATTGTCCTGGCGGATGAGATTTCCCCGGATACCTGCCGTTTCTGGGATGTCAAGACCCATGAAAAACTGGATAAGGACCGGTTCCGCCGGAACCTGGGCGGTGAGGTAGAAGCCTACCAGGAGATTCTGCACCGGTTGATGGGCAACTGATTGTTAGGCAAACACAGCGCGCGTCCCGTGGCTTTCAGCCCGGGACGCTGTTTCCCGGAAAGGAAGGACAACAAGCATGGGCGGCGTTTTTGGCGTAGCGTCAAATGACAATTGTATTACCGACCTGTTTTTCGGCGTGGATTACCATTCCCATCTCGGCACCCGCCGGGGCGGCATGGCAGTCTACAGCCGGGAGGCCGGCTTTCAGCGGGCTATCCATAATATTGAGAATTCCCCGTTCCGCACCAAGTTCGAGGGGGATGTGGGGGAGATGGCGGGACCGCTGGGCATTGGATGCATCAGCGATACCGATCCCCAGCCCCTGATCGTTCGCTCTCACCTTGGAACCTATGCCATCACTACGGTGGGGCGGATCAATAATCTGGAAGAACTCATGGACTACGCCTTCCAAAACGGCAGTTCTCATTTTCTGGAGATGAGCGGCGGTAAGGTAAACCCCTCTGAACTGACAGCCTGTCTGATCAATCAGAAGGATACCCTGGTAGAAGGGATCCGCCATGCCCAGCAGCTGATCGACGGATCCATGACCCTGCTGCTGCTGACCAAGGACGGAATCTATGCCGCCCGTGACCGGTTGGGTCGCACGCCGCTGATTATCGGTAAAAAGGACGGCGCTTACTGTGTATCTTTTGAGTCTTTCGCTTATCTGAACCTGGGGTATAAGGAAAAGCACAATCTTGGCCCCGGAGAAATCGTTCGGATAACCCCGGAGGGCTATGAGACGCTCAATCCTCCGGGAAAAAAGATGAAGATCTGTGCGTTTCTCTGGACCTATTTCGGTTATCCCACCTCCTCCTATGAGGGAGTTAATGTAGAGCAGATGCGCTATGACTGCGGGCGCCTGCTGGCCCAGGAGGATACGGACGTCCAGGTGGATTTCGTCGCCGGGGTACCGGATTCCGGTACCGCTCACGCTATCGGGTACGCCAATGAGTCCGGTATCCCCTTTGCCCGGCCGTTTATTAAATATACCCCTACCTGGCCCCGGAGCTTTATGCCCCAAAACCAGGCGGCGCGCCATCAGGTGGCCCATATGAAGCTGATTCCTGTGGATGCCCTGATCCGTGATAAACGGCTGCTGTTTATCGATGACTCGGTTGTCCGGGGAACCCAGATGAGGGAAACGGTGGATTTCCTTTACGACAGCGGCGCTAAGGAGGTCCATATCCGTCCCGCCTGCCCTCCTATTCTGTTTGGATGCAAGTATCTCAATTTTTCCCGCTCTACCTCGGATCATGACCTGATTTCCCATAGCGTGATTGAGGAACTGGAGGGGGAAGAAGGGTTCCGGCATCTGGAAGAATACTGCAATTCCAAGTCGGAGCGGTATCAAAAGATGGTGGAGGGTATCCGCAAGCGTATGAAGATGACTACCCTGCGGTTCCAGTCTCTGGAGGGGATGCTGGGAGCCATCGGCATCGACCCGGATCAAATTTGCACCTATTGCTGGACGGGCAGGGAATAAGGACGGCTGATAAAAGCGGACTGCGGCAGCCCGTTTATGACTCAAGTGGACTCCGCTTTTCAGCGGAGTCCATGGCACTGTCAATGCTGTGAAAAAAGCTTGGCGGATCAACGAGCCAAGAGAACTGTGAAGGAAAGGACAGGGTACTGTTTTATGGAGAGTTTTAGCAAAAGCTATGCCGCTGCCGGGGTGGATGTGACCGCCGGTTATAAGGCGGTGGAACTGATGAAATCCCATGTGGCCAAGACCAATATTCCCGGGGTTTTGTCTGGAATCGGCGGTTTTGGCGGCCTTTTTGAGCCGGATATGAAAGGCGTGAAGCGCCCGGTATTGGTATCCGGTACCGATGGGGTAGGCACTAAGCTAAAGCTTGCCTTCCTGATGGACAAGCATGATACGGTGGGGATTGACTGTGTGGCCATGTGTGTCAACGATGTGGCTTGTTCCGGGGCCCATCCCCTGTTTTTTCTGGATTACATTGCCTGCGGGAAAAATTTTCCTGAAAAGATCGCCGCGATTGTTTCCGGCGTGGCAGAAGGCTGCGTCCAGTCCGGTTGTGCCCTGATTGGAGGGGAAACAGCGGAAATGCCCGGCTTTTACCCGGAGGATGAATATGACCTGGCGGGGTTCAGCGTGGGCATGGCGGATTATGATAATATCGTCAATTGCGAAAATGTTCGGCCAGGGGACGCTTTGATCGGCGTTTGCTCCAGTGGGGTGCATTCCAACGGTTTCTCTCTGGTTCGGAAGGTCTTTGATGTTTCCGAAAAGACCTTGGCTGTCCATTACGATGAACTGGGAGCTACTTTAGGGGAAACCTTGCTCACTCCTACCAAAATTTATGTTAAACCCTTGCTGGCGCTGATGGAGAAGGTCAAAGTTCATGGGATTTCCCACATCACCGGCGGCGGCTATTATGAAAATATTCCCCGAATGCTGCCTAAGGGCGTGAAAGCCGTTATCGAAAAGGATAAAGTCCCGGTGCTGCCCATTTTCACGCTGCTGCAAAAGGTGGGGGATATCCCGGAACGGGATATGTTCAACACCTTCAATATGGGAACCGGTCTGATGATTGCCGTGGCTCCTGACAAGGCTGACGAGGCAGTCCGCATTCTGAACGACGCCGGAGAAAAGGCACTGATACTGGGTGAGGTCCAGTCCGGCGAGACGGGTGTACAGCTGGTTTGACCCAACAGTGTCAAACTACGGTACAGCGGGAACCTATCCAGCTCGATGAAGTCCCGCGCTGTGGAGTTTCCGGTCAGGCCGGTGGAGCCGGGATAAGGGGACGAAGGACGCTTCCCTTTGCGGTGATGCGGTGCGCCCACGGCGGAGCTGTCTGGATCAAACAACGTCGCTTGTGCCGGAGGCGGAAAGGTTTATACTGTGTCATGGTCAATTGGCTTGAGAGGATTCTGCTCTAGTTGGAGACCTTAATGAGGGGTGTACCTATATTGGTGGAAAGGCGGAACGGTTATGACGAATATCGCAGTACTGGTGTCCGGTGGGGGTACCAATTTACAGGCACTCCTGGACGCTCAGGAGGCGGGGCGGCTGCCCGGAGGTAAGATTGTCCGGGTAATTGCGTCCAATCCTGGGGCCTATGCCTTGGAACGGGCTGCCCGGCACGGGATAGCTGCGTCGGTGGTGGCCCGCAAGGCCTATGCCACGGCAGAAGAGTTTGACGGGGCACTGCTGAAAGAGTTGGAGGACTGCCAGGCTGACCTTATCGTACTGGCAGGGTTCCTCTGTATTCTGGGGGAGAAGGTGATCGGTGCCTACCGGAACCGTATCATCAATGTGCATCCATCCCTCATCCCCGCCTTTTGCGGTAAGGGGTACTACGGGTTAAAGGTTCATGAGGCGGCTTTAGCCTACGGGGTCAAGGTGACCGGGGCTACGGTTCATTTTGTGAACGAGATTCCTGACGGGGGTGCCATTATCTTACAAAAAGCGGTGGCAATCCAGCCCGGCGATACCCCGGAAACCCTGCAGCGGCGGGTGATGGAGCAGGCGGAATGGGAACTGCTGCCCCGAGCGGTAGCGCTGTTCTGCCAGGGAAAACTATCCATCGACGGCCGTGTAACGGTTATTCATGAATAAATAAGGAGCGTTGTATATGCAGACGAAAAATCTAGCTGAGGAACTTGGGTCTACCTCCTATCCTGGGCGGGGGATTATTTTAGGGAAAAGCGGCGATGGCCGCCATATGGTGATCGCCTATTTTATCATGGGACGCAGCGAAAACAGCCGCAACCGGGTGTTTGAGGAGGTCGGAAAGGGGATTCGGACAAAAGCTTTTGACGAAAGCAAAATGGTTGATCCGTCCCTGATTATCTACGCTCCGGTTCGGGTTCTTGACGATGAAATTACCATTGTTACTAACGGCGATCAGACGGATACCATTTATGACGGCCTGCAGGCGGGGAAAACCTTTGAGGAATCCCTGCGGTCCCGGACGTTTGAGCCGGACGCCCCTAACTACACACCTCGCATTTCCGGTGTCGTGGAGCCGAAAAAGGATATGTATCGCCTGTCAATTCTCAAATCCGCGGATGGAGATCCTTCCTCAACCCTGCGGTTTTTCTTCGATTATAACGCCCCCAAAGCCGGCCAGGGACATTTTATCCATACCTATGCCGGGGATGGCAATCCTCTGCCGTCTTTCGAGGGGGAACCGGTTCCAGTGACGATTGATGGGGATCTGGAGACCTTTTCCTGGACGGTGTGGAACAGCCTGAACGCTGATAACAAGGTATCGCTGTTTACCCGATTTATCGACCTGGAGACCGGAGAGGTATCCAGCTTGATTTTCAATAAAAATCTGGGCCTTTAACCGAAAGATTAACTATTAGAAGTCAAGTCCCCAAAAGGATGGTGGTGGCGAAAAAAGATGATTCAAAAAGGGTATAGC
>CALWMQ010000006.1 GCA_944382025.1 uncultured Clostridia bacterium
AGTTTGAACAGTGAATTGGTCTGGGAAAAGCCTGTGATGAAATCCTTTAAGGGAAAGTGTATGTGTATTCTCGGCTATACAGCTTCAACACCCTGTCTCGCGCTCCGGCAATGCATACTTTCCCCTGCTGTATCCATAGTCCTTTTAGACCTGTCCTCCATATTGGCCCTATCTCCCCAAAAAGGCAAAAAATTTTCTCCCAGGCTCTTGCAATCTGTTGTCACTTCCTGTACAATGAACATATTCGCTTTAAACCGCAACGCTTTAAAGCGGTGAATTGTTGACGAAAGGGTTGCTTTCTATGAGCCGGGAGACGGTCATTTGGATCACTATCGGGGTATATGTGGTATTTATCGCTACCATTGGGCTGATCAGTAATCGGAAATCTAAAACTATCACCGATTTTACCGTCGGCGGACGCAGCGCCGGTGCCTGGGTGTCTGCCTTGTCCTATGGAACCGCTTATTTCTCCGCCGTTATGTTCATTGGTTACGCCGGGGGTACCGGATGGAAATACGGCCTATGGGGTATCCTCCCCGGTATCGGCAATGCCCTCTTCGGTTCCTTACTCGCCTGGCTGGTGCTGGCCCGCCGTACCAGAGAAGTCACCCGGCGGCTCAAAATTAAATCTATGCCCCAGTTCTTTGAGAAACGATTCGGCGGCCAGCCTATGAAGCTCTTTTGCGTAGCGGTAATTTTCGTTTTTCTCCTGCCCTACTCCGCTTCGGTGTACAAAGGCTTGACCAGCGTGTGCGCCGTGCTTCTGGGAGTGGACGAACGGGTCTGCATGGTGGTCATCGCTATCGCCGCGGCCCTGATCGTCATTCTGGGCGGCTATGCCGCCACCCTGAAGGCTGATTTCGTTCAGGGGATCATCATGCTGGTCGGAGTCATTGCCCTCATCGCGGCGGTAGTGCGCTGCCAACAGGTGGGAGGGCTTTCTGCTGGGTTGGAGGCTATTTCCCGGAAAACCGCTGACCTCCAGCTGGGCCCCGCCGAACACATTGGCCTGTGGGCCACCGTGCTTATGACCTCCTTCGGCACGTGGGGACTGCCTCAGATGATCCATAAATATTACGGCATCCGGGATGACAAGGAAGTCCACCGGGGCACCGTTATCTCCACGGTATTCGCTTTGGTAGTGGCCGGCGGCGGTTACTTTATCGGCTCCCTGTCCCGCCTGTTTTACAACAGTCTGGAGGAATTACCGGGAAACGGTATGGGTAAAACCGACTACTTGGTCCCCAATATGTTGGCCAGCGCAGGCCTATCCAATATCCTGGTCGGTATTGTTCTGGTATTGCTGATCGCCGCCTCCGTATCCACCCTGGCTTCCATCACCATTACCGCCTCCTCTACCCTGACCATGGATTTCGTCCAGCCCCGTCTCTTCCCTGCAATGGATAAAGTGAAATCCGCCTGGGTTACCAAAGGCCTGTGCCTGGTATTCGTCATCCTGTCCTACGTCATTGCCAACAGCCACACCCCCATCCTGGATATGATGTCCTATTCCTGGGGGATCCTCTCCGGCTCCTTCCTGGCCCCCTATATGATCGCCCTGTACTGGAAGGGCATTAACAAAGCCGGCGCCTGGGCCGGAATGCTGGGCGGTTTCCTCATCGCCGCCCCTCCGGTAGTATGTAAGCTGTTCTTCCCAGAGGCCGCCCTGCCCCAGCTGGGCAAAATCGCTGATCTGGGCCCCCACTTCGCCTGCCTGGCCATGGTGCTGTCCATAGCCCTTTGCGTGGCAGTCAGCCTCATCGCCAAAAAAGCGGGAAGCCCAGCCCCTGCCCCTAATCCCGCTTTCTACGGCGGGTCGGAAGGATAAACCGCCTTTCGGGAAATTTCGCCCAAATCCGCAAAAAACTGACCAAAGCCCCCTTACAGGCTTTACAATTTCACAGATTCAGGGTAGAATGGATAAAAGCGCCTGTCAGCGCCGGATGCTCATTCTGCCCTATTCTGTTCTCCGGCCAACCAAACCCGGAAAACAAAATATGATAAAAGGTTGTGCGAATATGGCAAACGCAATTTGGAATCCGGACATGGAATGCATGAACCGGAAGGATCTGGAATCCCTCCAGCTGGAACGATTGAAAGCCCTGGTGGATTACTGCGACCGGAATGTGGAATTTTACCACAACCGCCTTTCCGCCGCCGGTGTCACCGCCGATAAAATTAAAACCCTGTCGGATATCCAGTATATCCCCTACACCACCAAAACCGATTTGCGGGATACCTATCCCTTCGGCATGTTCAGTGTCCCCCGGAAGGATCTGGTACGGGTTCACGCCTCCTCCGGCACCACCGGCAACCCTACCGTGGTGGGTTATACCCGGGAGGACCTGGATAACTGGTCGGAACAGGTCGCCCGGGTGGTGGTGGCCGCCGGCGCCAGCGATGAAAGCATGGTCCAGATCTGCTTCGGGTACGGTATGTTCACCGGTGCCTTGGGGCTGCATTACGGGTTGGAACGGATCGGCGCCACTGTCGTGCCTACCTCCTCCGGCAACACCGAAAAACAGCTGAAATTCATGCGGGATTTCGGCACCGATACCATTGTGGCTACCCCTTCCTACTGCCTGTATTTGGCGGAATCCGCCCGGGAACGGGGAGAGGAATTCCCTCTCAGCCAGTACAAGCTGCGGCTGGGCCTGCTGGGCAGCGAGGGCTGTACCCCGGAAATGCGCCGGGAAATCGAGGAACGCTGGGGCAACGGCTTCTTCGCTACCGACAACTACGGTATGTCGGAACTGAACGGCCCCGGTATGTCCGGGGAATGCCGGGAACGGGACGGGTTACATATCAATGAGGACCATTTCCTGTGCGAGGTCATCGACTCCAAAACCGGCGATGTACTGGATAAAGGCTCCACCGGCGAACTGGTGGTCACCAACCTGACCAAACGCGGTATCCCCATGCTGCGCTACCGGACAAAGGACATTACCAGGATCAATTACGAACCCTGCGCCTGCGGGCGTACCACTGCCCGGATGCATAAAATCATCGGGCGCAGTGATGATATGCTGAAAATCCGCGGGGTCAATGTGTTCCCCTCCCAGGTGGAAAGCGCCCTGATCGGCATCAGCGAAATCGGCCCCCATTACCAGCTGGTCGTCCGTCGGGAAGGCTATGCCGATACCCTGGAGGTCCGGGTGGAACTGATTGACGGTTCCTTGCTGGAACGGTATGGGGAGCTGGAAGCCCTCCAGCTCCGCATCCATGACCGCATTAAAACCATCCTGGGCATCGAGATCAAGGTCAGCCTGGTAGAACCCAAGTCTATTGAACGGTTTACCGGCAAGGCACAGCGGGTGGTGGATCTGCGGAACCGGTAAAACCTCCGCATCCCCCTCCATTTTCCCATTTTTCCATCCCTACACTGAAAGGACAGGTGTTTCCATGAGTAAATCCCTATTGCTGGGCAACGAAGCTGTCGCCCGGGGTATCTATGAGTCAGGCGCGACCGTCGTTTCCGCCTATCCCGGTACCCCCAGTACAGAAATTACCGAAAATGTGGTCAAGTACGGCGAAATCTATTCCGAATGGGCTCCTAACGAGAAGGTTGCCTTCGAGGTCGCCCACGGCGCCTGCCTGGGCGGTGCCCGCAGCTTCTGCGCTATGAAGCATGTGGGTCTTAACGTGGCCGCGGATCCCCTGTATACCGCTTCCTATATCGGGGTCAACGGCGGTATGGTCTGCGCTGTAGCCGACGATCCCGGCATGCATTCCTCCCAGAATGAACAGGATTCCCGCCATCACGCCATTGCCTCCAAGGTTCCCATGCTGGAACCCTGCGATTCCCAGGAATGCAAGGATTATACCAAACTGGCTTATGAGCTGTCGGAGAGGTTCGATACCCCTGCCCTGCTGCGGCTCTCTACCCGGATCTCCCATTCCCGCTCCCTGGTGGAACTCGCCGACCGGGAAAACCGGGAACTGAAACCTTACACCAAGGATCCTATGAAAAACGTGATGATGCCCGCTATGGCCCGGGGCGCCCATGTCAAGGTGGAAAAACGCACCGAGGCCCTACGCCGCTGGGCCGAAACCGAAGCCGTGGACCTGGGTGTCAATACCATTGAATATAACGACAAGCGTATCGGTATTATCGCTGCCGGTACCTGTTACACTTACGCCAAAGAAGCTCTGGGCACACGGGCCAGTTACCTGAAACTGGGTATGGTCAATCCCCTTCCTATCCAGCTGATAATCGATTTTGCCCGGAATGTGGGCCAGGTCTATGTCATCGAGGAACTGGACGATATCATTGAAACCCATTGCCGCAAACACGGTATCCCGGTGATTGGCAAACTGCTGTTCCCCCTGGTAGGGGAATTTTCTCAGAACACTATCCGGGAAGCTCTCCTGGGTGAGGAACTCCCCCGCCAGACCTTTGATGAGCCTATCCCCCCCCGTCCCCCTGTGCTCTGCGCCGGATGCCCCCACCGCGGCCTGTTTTACGCCCTGAAAAAATATAAGCTGTATGTCAGCGGGGATATCGGATGCTATACTCTGGGTGCCCAAGCTCCCCTGGCCATGATCGACAGCTGCGTGTGTATGGGCGCTTCCATCAGCGGCCTCCATGGATTCAACACCGCCCGCGGCAAGGAACAGGCGAAAAAATCTGTGGCGGTTATCGGCGATTCTACCTTCTGCCATTCCGGCGTTACCGGCTTGATGGATATCGCCTACAATAAAGGTATCTCTACCGTCATCGTCTTGGACAACTCCATTACCGGTATGACCGGTCATCAGAATAACCCGGCTAACGGTTACACCATCAGCGGCGATCCCACCACTGCCATCGATCTGGAGGCGCTGGCCCATGCCCTGGGCATCCGCCGGGTCGTGACGGTGGATCCCTTCGATATTGAGGCTGTCCGCCGGGCGGTGGAGACAGAGCTGGAGGCCGAGGAACCTTCTCTCATTGTCTCACGCCGTCCCTGCGCTTTGCTGAAATCCGTGAAACATAAGCCCTCCATGCGGGTCAATCCGGATAAATGCGTTGGCTGTAAGGCCTGCCTCCAGGTGGGCTGCCCCGCCCTGTCCCATGTCCCCGGCAAAGACGGCAAAACAATGGCCGCCATTGATCCCACCCAGTGCGTGGGATGCGCTGTCTGCGCTCAGGCCTGCCGCTTCGGGGCCATTGAACCCACTGTAAAGGAGGAAAACTGATCATGGCGGATTCTGTGAAAAATATTCTGATTGTGGGGGTTGGCGGCCAGGGTACCCTCCTGGCTTCCAAGCTCATGGGCAAGTGCTTTGTGGATCAGGGATACGACGTAAAGGTCAGTGAGGTTCACGGCATGTCCCAGCGCGGCGGCTCAGTGGTTACCTATGTCCGTTACGGCGATAAGGTCTATTCCTCCCTGATCGAAAAAGGCGAGGCGGATATCATTATCTCCTTTGAACAGCTGGAAGCCGCCCGTTGGCTTCCTTTCCTGAAACCCGGCGGCGTTCTGATCTCCAATACCCAGCAGATTGATCCCATGCCGGTGATTATGGGCAAGGCTACCTACCCGGACAAGGTACTGGATAAAATCCGGGAAAAAGGTGTCCAGGTGATTGCGCTTGACGCCAAATCCCTGGCTCTGGAGGCTGGTACCGTGAAGGCTACCAATATCGTTCTGCTGGGTGCCGCCGCCAAATTTCTCGGCTTTGACCGGGAACTTTGGCTGGATATCATCCGCACCACTGTCCCTCCCAAAACCGTTGCGGTTAATGAAAAAGCCTTTGATTTAGGATATAATTCTTGATCATATTTCTCTGCTCCAAACCGCCGTACGGCACAAATTCCCCCGCCTTGGAAGGAGGCGGGGGAATTTGTTGCCCCGCTCGGGCCTGCATAGCTGGAATCACGTGGGACTCCGGGGGCTTTTCCATTT
>CALWMQ010000007.1 GCA_944382025.1 uncultured Clostridia bacterium
ATCGAATTGTGCCGGAGCTTTACAAAGCGTCCGCATCAGCAGGAATTTGGGGATATGGTAAAAAGTTTTACGGTTTTCTCCGGAAGCCAATATGATCCTCTTCTTCATCGTATTGCGGCTTCCGTTCGGGCGGATTCTCTAAAAACACTAGCAATTAATCTGGGCTGTACCGCCTTTGCGGGAGGGGCAGATTGTATTCGCAGGAATCATGCAAATGGGATGAATCACTGTTGGGTGCAGCGGTTCCGCTTTTCCAGCCTGGATGAAAAGGAAATTGCTATATGGAATGAACAAGGCGTATATGTCTTTCTGATCGATCTGGAGGAAGAAGCCTACTCCTCAGAAACGGTTTTTTCACTGGCAGCGCACAATGCGCGAAGTACTTTTGCGCTCCTGATTCACGACGGTCATCCCGACTCGAGTTGGATTGTTCAAGCAGCGCAGTATGACAACATTTGCTTTTTACTGGCTCCCGATGTTCTGACTGAGATCGGGAATTTACTGGTGGAAAATAAAGCGCTGTTTGGAGTATTAAGAAGCTATTTGGATATCGAAGATGTGCAAACGGAAAAAGAAAAAATAACACAATGGATCCGGTTGGGTTGTGCGATTGACGCGTATGATATGCCCAAAGATGTTCCTTGCCCGGGTCGGATGGAAGCGTATTATCAAAAACTTATCAGTGTACGAAAAAAAGCCTCCCTGGAAATCTTTTTGTGCGACCTGCAAAGGGATGCGCTCCTTGTACAGGAGATACTATTAGGAAAACGGCCGTTCCCGGAGTACAATGCGTCCTCGGATTCTATCACTTAAAAATCGGACAAAATAAGCATTTTGCTCAAAATACTGACAACTGTATTCCTTTGTCTGATGAAACGACAGCTTTCGCATGGTATGCTGATTACAGGAACAGTTCCCGACAATATTTTCATAAAAGAAACGAGGTTAAATGGACATGAACGACAAAGCTCCAAAAGGCGCTGTCTCTGCGGATAGGCAGTTGCCCGCGAGCGCAAAATGCAGTACATATGTCAATAATGGGAAAAATACAGCGGATAAACTCTGGTCAGAGAGCGGACATTCCGGCTGTGGCGTCTGTGAAAGAGGTGGCCAATGAGTTACTGTGTGATCACCGATGCAACCGCCGACCTGACGCCGGAAATGACACTGGGACTGCCGGATATTGCTGTAATCCCCATGGAAATCGTGATCGATGGAACTCCTTATCAATATGGGCCGGGCGGCAACATTACCGTCGAGGAATTCTATCAGGAGTTGCGCAACGGAAAATTTTCCAGCACTTCTCAGGTCAATCCTATGACATATGAGGAATTTTTCGTGCCGTTTTTGGAAGCCGGAGAGGATATTCTGTATCTTTGCTTTACCTCCGGAATGTCAGGAATGTACCAAAATGCCAAACAATGTATGGAGCGTCTTCAAAAACGGTTTCCGGAACGGAAAATCGTTTGTGTGGATACCAAATGCGCTTCCCTTGGGGAAGGATTTTTGGTTCGGGAAGCCTTAATAAAGCAGGCGGAAGGGCTTTCGTTGGAAGAACTGGTACAATGGGTATATGCCCATCAAAACCAGGTCTGTCAATGGTTTACAGTAGACACCTTTGAACACCTAAAACATGGAGGACGAGTGTCCGGCACTGCCGCAATCGTTGGGACCGCCTTACAGCTCAAGCCTCTGCTGCATGTTTCCGCAAACGGAGAACTGGAAGTGATGGATAGGACAATTCGCGGAACAAAGCGTGCGATATCGGCGCTGTTGCAACGAATAAAAAACGGATGGGACCCGGAAAAATGCTGTCGGGTTATTGTTGGCCATGGGAACTGTCCGGAAACCGCGGAAAAACTGGCAGGAGACATCCAAAAGGAACTTCCCTATGCGGATATTTTGACTGCGCCCATCGGACCGGTAATCGGTTCTCATACAGGACCGGGGCTGCTGGCCGTTGTGTTTTTGGGGCAAGAACGTTAAAAGAGAAAACAGCCATCTGTTCTAGAAAGTTTGGGTGGCTGTTTTCGTTCTTGTGAAAAAAGAAACACTATATACAGAATCAAACCGAGTGATCCGTAATCGGAGCTGCTGCGGTATGGCGATGCCTGTGATCGAAAAGGCCGCAGAGGCAGCTGCCTTGATTTTATATCGGATCTCTACTTATTATGTACTGTTTTTCATCAGCAGTATTGTGTTGGTGCGACAACAGCACAAATGGAAAAACAAGACCAATTGATGACGTCACAGAAAGGATGGTTTCCTATGAAGGTTGGACTTGTAGATGTTGGCGGTGGTCTTCGAGGGGTTTATGCAGCTGGTGTGCTGGATTTTTGTATGGATCATCACATTGTCTTTAACTGCTGTATAGGTGTGTCTGCCGGCAGCGCAAATGTTACCTCCTATCTTGCCGGGCAAAGGGGCAGAAATTATCAATATTATTGTAAATACGCCATGCGCAAAGAATACATGGGCGCAGGGAATTTTTTTAAAAAGGGCTCTTATATTGATATGGAATATGTCTATGGGACATTAAGCAATTCGGATGGGGAATATCCTTTGGATTACCCGGCGCTGTGCCGGAATCCCGCGGATTTTTTTGTGGTTGCTGAGGAGGCCGTCACAGGAAAAGTCAAATACTTCGGACGGGAAGATATTTCTCAGGATCAGTATCGAATCCTAATGGCATCTTCCTCCATTCCCGGGGTGAACCGCCCCTATGAAATTAACGGTGTACCTTATTTCGATGGGGCGTTGGGTGATCCGGTTCCGATTGAAAAGGCCTTTCACGAGGGCTGCGACCGTGTGGTTTTGATTTTGACAAAGCCGGCTGCCGTTCCGCGAGAACCAGGGCGGGATCCTTTTCTTGCAAAAATGATTCAGCACAAATATCCGAAATCCGCAGAAAATATGCGTAACCGTGCCCAAAGATACAATGAGGCTGTTGATATGGCAAAGCAATATCAAAAACAAGGAACAGTATTGATTGTTTCTCCCGATGATACAGCGGGTGTTACAACACTTTCCAGAAATCCAGAATCGTTAGACCGCTTATATAAAAAAGGCTACAGAGATGGCAGAAAGATTTTGGATTGGTTATAATGGGGGTAATTCATACGACAGGTGTCTCAACATCTCCATACCAATCAGGCGTATGTATATTCTCTGATTAATGCGGTCATTCTGCCAGTCCTGAAATTGAATTCCTAAGAAAATAAAATTCCTGCGTTGAGAAGGGACATTTAGGTAGCGGATTAGGAGTTTTAATTTGTAGCCCTGGCGTAAACCTATTTAAATAATGATAAAGAAAAATAGAGCGCTTGGGAGCAGGAATACTGGAGGGGTTCACGTATGGCCAGCCCAGGGGCCTTTATTTTATTGCAGAACATCGCCTTTGAATCTCTTCCCGGAGGAGGCAAGGAAATGCCTTTCCAAGCGGGGGGATGGGCTTTCAGCCAAGCAGATGAATCTGCAGACCGAGCCGATACAAAAACGGCGCGCCCCCGACGGACTCAGCCGTTGGGAACGCGTCGGTGTGTGGGGAAGGCTTCGGGAAGGCGCCATTGCCCACCCAGTCAGGGCAAAGAAGGAGGACAGCACAATTAAAAACCGTTAGGATTCTGTTTCTGCCAGCGCCAGGTGTCCCGGCACATGTCGTTGACATCCAATTCTGCCGTCCAGTTCAGCAGTTCCTTAGCTTTGGAAGGATCCGCATAGCAGGTAGCGATATCACCGGCCCGGCGGGGAGCGATGACATAAGGTACCGGGACACCGTTGACGTTTTGGAAGGCGTTGACCAGATCCAGCACACTGTAGCCCGTGCCGGTGCCCAGGTTAATCGCTTCGGCGCCTGGGTGTTTCATGGCGTATTCCACTGCTTTTACATGGCCTTTGGCCAGGTCGACCACATGGATATAATCCCGGACGCCGGTTCCGTCATGGGTATCGTAGTCGTTGCCGAAAACCGACAGCTTTTGCAGCTTGCCGATAGCCACCTGAGAGATGTAGGGCATCAGGTTATTCGGAATGCCATTGGGATCCTCCCCGATACGGCCGCTGGCATGGGCACCGATGGGATTGAAGTACCGCAGCAGTACAGCGGTCCATTCCGGATCGGAGACGCACAGGTCCTCCAAAATTCCCTCGATCATGAACTTGGTGCGTCCGTAAGGGTTGGTTACCCCGCCGGTGGGCATGGTTTCCTTCAGGGGGGAAGGATTATTCATACCGTACACGGTAGCGGAGGAGCTGAATACCATCCGCTTGCATCCCGCTTCCCGCATGACTTCCAGAAGGGTAATGGTACCGCCCACGTTATTGTCAAAATACTCCAGAGGTTTCTGAACCGACTCGCCCACGGCTTTCAAGCCGGCAAAATGGATCACTGCCTCAATGGAATGAGCGGCGAAAATCTTGCGCAGCCCTTCCGCGTCCCGGATATCGCACTCATAAAACGGGAATTCCTTGCCGGACAGTTCCTTGACCCGGCGAAGGGCCTCAGGCTTGGAATTATAGTAATTATCCAGTACCACAATATCGTGGCCCGCGTCCAGGAGCTCAATGCAGGTATGGCTGCCGATGTATCCGCAGCCGCCGGTGATCAAAATGGCCATATAAAAACCTCCCACATACAATGAATTCATCTGATCGATTGTTATTATATCCGCTTTCCACGGTTTTGGCAATCGGGCTTTTTGAATTTTGACCGAAATTATACCAGTTCTGGCGGAATGGATATGGTCAATCGGGGAGCAAAAGGGTACACTACAGACAGAAGGTAAACCGGCTGTCTATGTATATACATGAAGGAGATGCGCGTATGAATACTGTCAAGAAACCCACATTGATCATTATGGCCGCCGGTATGGGCAGCCGCTTTGGCGGGCTGAAACAGCTGACGCCGGTGGGACCCTCCGGCCAGATGATTATCGACTATTCCATCCATGACGCCATACAGGCTGGCTTCGGCAAAATCGTGTTTGTCATCAAGCGCTCTATTGAAGCGGATTTTAAGGAAGCTATCGGCAACCGCACAGCAGAGAAAATCCCCGTGGAATACGTGTATCAGGAGCTGGACAAGCTGCCTGAGGGATACACCGTTCCGGAAGGCCGTGTCAAGCCTTGGGGGACCGGACACGCTGTCCTGTGCTGCCGGGGCGTTGTCAAGGAACCGTTTATGGTGATTAATGCCGATGACTTTTACGGACCTAAATGCTTCCGGCTCCTGGCGGAGTTTTTGAGCCGCCCTCAGGATGGGGAAAAGCTGCATATCGCCATGGCCGCCTATATCCTGGAAAATACCCTGACCGAAAATGGCTATGTTTCCCGCGGCATCGCTACGGTGGACGCTGACGGCAAGCTGGCGGGGCTGGTGGAACGTACCCGGATTGAAATCCGGGAAAACGGCGCCGCCTATTCGGAGGACGATGGCAAAACCTGGACCTTGCTGCCTCCCGGCTGCCCGGTGTCCATGAACTGCTGGGCGTTCCCGGAGGGGGCTTTGGATAAATTCGAGGATAAATTCCGCCGCTTCCTGGATGACGGCACCAAAAATCCCTTGAAAGCCGAATTTTATCTGCCTTTTGCGGTGGACGCCATGGTGGAGGCCGGGGAAGCCGATGTGACGGTGCTCCATACCGATGACAAATGGTATGGCATGACCTATGCCGAGGATAAGCAAATGGTGATAGACGCTATCCGGAAAATGACCCAGGAAGGGCTGTATCCCCAAAAATGACAAAGCGGATCCCCGCTTTGGGAAGGAATGGAAGAGATATGATAGATGCTTTGAATATGGCCAAGCGGTTCGCTTTGGACGGGGAACCGGTGGACGCCAAACCGTATGGCTGCGGCCACATCAATGACACCTACTGCGTATGCTGCCATCGGGAAGGAAAACCCCAGCGGCGGTATATCCTGCAGAGGGTCAACAATAACGTGTTCAAAAATGTGCCGGAACTGATGGACAATATGATCCGAGTGACGGCTTTTCTCAAGGATCGGGTGGTGGAAGCAGGCGGGGATCCGGATCGGGAATGCCTGCAGCTGGTACCGGATCGATCCGGCGCCATGTTCCTTCAGGATGAAGAGGGCGGCTTCTGGCGCTGCTTCATCTTCATCGAAAACGCTGTCACCTTCCAGACAGTCGAAAAGCCGGAACATTTTTATTATTCCGCCTGCGCTTTTGGACGGTTCCAGCGGTTACTGGCGGATTTCCCGGCGGCTACCCTCTATGAGGTCATCCCGCATTTCCACGACACCGCTTCCCGGTACAGGGATTTTGAGCAGGCGGTGAAGCAGGATGTTCTGGGCCGCGCCAAAGAGGTGCAGGCCGAGATCGCTTTCGTCCGGGACCGGGAGGCGGATACCCGGGTGTTGGTAGATCTGCTGGCGGCGGGCCGGTTACCCCTGCGGGTAACCCACAATGATACCAAGCTGAATAACGTCATGCTGGATGATGTCACCGGCAAGCCGGTAGCCGTGATTGACCTGGATACCGTTATGCCGGGCCTGTCCCTTTATGACTTCGGCGACAGCATCCGCTTCGGTGCCAGCACCGCGGCTGAGGATGAACCGGATCTGTCCAAGGCTTCCTGTGACCTGGGACTGTTTGAAGAGTATGCCAAGGGATTCCTGGGAGAATGCGGAGATATGCTGACCCGGGAGGAAATTGAGTATTTGGCCTTTGGTGCCAAAATTATGACGCTGGAATGCGGTATGCGCTTCCTGACCGATTATCTGCAGGGGGATACCTACTTTAAGATCCATCGGCCCGGCCATAATCTGGACCGCTGCAGGACCCAGTTCAAGCTGGTAGCCGATATGGAGAAAAAGATGGATCAGATGCGGGCTATCGTTGCCCGGTATGCCGGTTAAAGCACGGGCCGAATCCAGAAAGTACAAAAATACAAACCGTCTGTATGCCCCCGCTATTGCGTGCCACGCAGTGGTGGGGGCTTTACTTTGCCACTTGAGGGCGTCAGGCCAGGTAAAGGTCCCTGCCGTCCAGGTGAGCCCTGCAACGGAGGGAATAAAACGCCCGAAAGGAACGATCACGCGCCTCTGGGAGGCTTTTTGCCGCCGGTTCCCCAGAGATTCGCCTCGGTGACTGGCTTCGCCGGGGAAGATTCTGTGCAAGCCGGAAAATACACATGGACTGACAGTCTATGACTTGGTGTTTGGAATGAGGCGGTAAACACCTTTCCCAGCTTGGAACCAGTCCGCAGCCATACGTCTATTCTTGACAAACCTTTATGGCCGGCATATGATGAAACATAACGGGCAGTGCCCCTACCGGAAGGAGAGAGGTTCTCAATTGAAAATCAGGAAAAAACACCTGCTATTGTTGGCGGGATTGGTTTGGATGGCAGCAGGAGCCAATATCCTGCGGATCGGTATCGTACCCTATACGGGATATCTTACCCTTTTGAACGGGGGACTGTCCGCGGCGGTATTTTGCTTCTTCTGGTTCATGATTTTTTCCAGAATGGTGCGTAAGCATACTATTCGGATTACAGGGTACCAAGAGGAAAAACAGTTCTTTTTAAAATTTTTTGACAGAAAATCCTTTATTATTATGGCCTGCATGATGACCATGGGGATCGGACTCCGGGCAACGGGCATCTGTCCGCCTGTATTTATCGCCGTATTTTATACTGGGCTAGGCGCGGCTTTAACCTTGGCCGGTGTGCGGTTCGCCTATACCTACATACAGCATCTCAGGGTCCCGGCTGCCGAAAGGGAACCGGAACCCTGAAGACAGCCGCCTGAAACAGCTGTTCCGCCTTGGACGAAAAATATTGCTAAAAGCCGAAATATTTTCCTATATTTTGCCGTTGGTATCTCCTAGAATGTAGGCAGGAGAAAGGTGCATGGATAACCAACAGAATAATGGGAGGAATTTTATCATGAGCATTTTAGAGGATATTTCCGCCGCCCTGCAGCAGGGCCGTGCCCCCAAGGTGAAGGAAATGGTACAGCAGGCTCTGGATCAGGGCGAGGATCCCAAAGCCGTTCTGGAGCAGGGACTGCTGGCCGGCATGAGCGTTGTGGGCGAGAAGTTCAAAAACAATGAGGTGTTTGTCCCCGAGGTGCTGATCGCTGCCCGGGCTATGAACGCTGGCGTCACCATCCTGAAACCCTATCTGGTTCAGGCGGGCGTGGAGTCCAAAGGCAAGGCGGTTATTGGTACGGTTAAGGGCGACCTCCATGATATCGGTAAGAACCTGGTGAAGATGATGCTGGAAGGCAAAGGCCTGACCGTTATCGATCTGGGCGTGGATGTTTCCGCTGAGCAGTTCGTCCAGGCTGCTATCGAAAACGAAGCGGATCTGATCTGCTGCTCCGCTCTGCTGACCACCACTATGGGTGAAATGAAATCCGTGGTGGAACTGGCTACCGAAAAGGGTATCCGCGACAAGGTGAAAATCATGATCGGCGGCGCTCCCATTACTCAGAGCTTCTGTGACTCCATCGGCGCTGACTGCTACACCGCCGACGCGGCCTCCGCGGCAGAGGAAGCCCTGAAATTCTGCGTGGCCTGAGTCCCATATACGGCCTGCGGCCCTGAACCCAGGAACGGGATTGAAACATTGGTATAGCTTTGCCGGCAGGCCGCCCATAGGGCGGCCTGTGCTGTATCAGAAACCTTTGGCGGGGATACCGCTGCAAATTCTCCAACAGGT
>CALWMQ010000008.1 GCA_944382025.1 uncultured Clostridia bacterium
CTTGATCTGCACCAGCCGGGCGGCCATCTCCAGGAATTCGGTAGCAATGTCCAAATCCGTCTCCTGCATCCGGCGGATAGCCTCCATATATTGTTCCAGCACCTCCTGGATGGGGATATCATAAATATTCAGCTTATTTTTCTGTACCAAATAGAGAAGCAGATCCAATGGCCCCTCAAAATCCGGCAGTTTATAGGAAATAGCTTCCATGAACGATCTCCATCCTCAAACGTGTTGGCTTCAAAATAGGTTGGGCATCCCAAACAGCAGGCAAAGCAGGCCTCCCATCCAGTGGCGCAGATAATACAGCGGCACATCCAGCGCTCCGATCAGCAGCAAGGCGAAAATCCCTATGGTGATATACTGGGAATACCGTTCCATCTGATACAGGATCCGGTCCGGCAAGACCAATCCCAGGATCCGGGAACCATCCAGGGGCGGGATAGGCAAAAGATTGAATACCGCCAGTCCGATATTGACCCCGGCAAACACATTAATAAACATCATATAGGCGGCTTGAGCCAGACTGTTGCCCAAATAGATGCCGGCCGGCGTGACCACGGAACCGGTCAGCAGGACCACAACCCGAAAGACTGCCACCGACAGGGCGGCCATCAGCAGGTTGGAAACCGGCCCGGCCAAAGCGGTCAGCGCCATATCCCGTTTAGGCTTTCGAAAATTATACGGGTTTACCGGCACAGGCTTGGCATAACCAATCCCTACCGTCAAAATCATAATGGCGCCGAAAACATCCAGATGTTTCAGAGGGTTCAGGGTCAGGCGTCCATTCCATTTGGCGGTATTGTCCCCCAGTTTATGCGCCGCGAAGGCGTGGGCCCATTCGTGAACCGGCAGCATCACAAGCAGTACCACGGCATAACTGGTCAGAGCCATCAAAATATCCAAAAAACTCAAGTGTCCCCGGCTGCTCCAAAGGGCGTACAACATATCGTCTTCTTCATCCTTTTTATTTTTGGTATATCAATCTTTAGTATATCGTAACCAGGAAAAAAATACAAGGTTATCCGCTGTATCCGCTTCAGAATTCAACTTTTTTTAACATCTGAGAAAAAAGTCCTTGCATTTTCCAGAGGAATCTGCTAATATATTTCTGTTGTTTTTCTATCAGTAGGTTTTTCCTGCTGGATGACGCTTTTAAAGGAGGTGCAGTAGGTTGGCAAAATGTGATATCTGCGGAAAAAGTGTTACCTTCGGTATCCAGGTCTCCCACTCCCACAGACGTTCTAACCGTTCTTGGAAGCCTAACATCAAAAGGGTTAAGGCTGTGGTTGGCGGATCCCCGAAGAGAATTTACGCCTGCACCCGTTGCCTGCGTTCCGGTAAAGTGACCCGTGCTGTGTAATGTCGCAAGATGATTAAGGGCCGTGCTGTACTGCACGGCCCTTTTGATTTCTATGCGCTCCCCCGCGCCCCATAACCTACCCTTAACGGTTTTCTGAAATTACGCCGTGCCCCGCCCTCACATCTTCCTTGTGGATCGGGAAATTCTGGTGTATAATAGCGTTGAACAGCCTATCACGGAAGGATGAGATCTTCATGAATATCTGGCATGACATCCCTGCCGAACGCATTCGGCCGGACAATTTTACCGCGGTTATCGAGATCCCCAAAGGCGGAAAAAACAAATATGAAATGGATAAGGAAACCGGCCTCTTGCGCCTGGACCGTGTCCTGTATACCGCTACCCATTATCCGGCCAATTACGGCTTTATCCCCCGCACCTACGCTGATGACGGGGATCCGCTGGATGTATTGGTCATGTGCCAGGAATCCATTGTCCCCATGACCCTGGTGCAGTGTTACCCCATTGGGGTCATCAAAATGGTGGATGACGCCTCCATCGACGAGAAGATTATTGCCGTCCCCTTTAAGGACCCTTCTCTCTCCTGCTATCAGGATATTTCCCAGCTCCCCAGTCACACCTTTGACGAAATTCAGCACTTCTTCACCGTGTATAAATCCCTGGAAGGGAAAAATACTGTGGTTAAAGAAGCGTTAGGCCGTGAAGCGGCGTTGGAAATTATCGTCCACTGTATTGAAGAATATAAAAAATCGTATTGCGGAAAAAGATAAGATTGCCATGAGGAGGTATTGCAAATGCGACTGCCGGAAAAAGATCTTCTGCTCCGCCAGGCCGCTCAGCATCTGGATCTATGGTACGATACGCTGGCGTCCTTGCCGGAGGTATTGGTGGACAGCCTTGATCCCTCATCCACCGCTCTCGTGATTGTGGATATGGTGAACGGATTTGCTCGAGAAGGTGCCATGTCCAGCCCACGTGTGGACAAACTAGTTGCTCCTATCGCGTCCCTGGCCTCCCGGTGCGCAGGCAGAGGAATAACGGTGCTGGCCTTTGCCGACTGCCATACTCCCGAGAGCCTGGAACTGGAAACCTACCCTCCCCATTGCCTGCGGGGAAGCGAAGAATCTCGGATCTGCGGGGAAATTCTGGAGGCTGCCCCTTCTATGACGGTGATTGAAAAAAATTCCACCGACGGGTTCCTGGAGCCCGCTTTTGAAGCCTGGCGGCGGGAACACGAAGGAATACGTACCTATGTGGTTGTGGGCGACTGCACCGATATCTGTGTGCAGCAGTTCGTATTGTCCGCTAAGGCCTGGCACAATGCCCGGAACATGGCCCTGCGACTCATTGTGCCAGTGGATCTTGTGGATACCTTTGACACCACCGACCATCCTGCCCCTGTGTATAATCTGACAGCCCTGATAACCATGGCGGCAGCCGGCGCGGAACTGGCGGCCCATATGGATTGAAAAAAGTGAGGAGAGCATTATGAACGCCTACGGTGAAAAAAATCTGACTATGCTGACCGATTTTTACGAACTGACGATGGCTAATGGCTTTTTTGAAAATGGCCGCGGCAATCAAATCGCTTATTTCGATATGTTTTTCCGCCACGTCCCGGATGACGGAGGCCTAGCCATTATGGCCGGTGTGGAACAGGTCATCGACTATCTGAAAAACCTGTCCTTTTCCCCGGAGGATATTGCCTATCTCCGTGGTAAGGGGCTGTTCAGTGAGTCGTTTCTGGATTACCTGAGCCATTTTGAATTTGCCTGTGATGTCTGGGCGGTGCCGGAAGGGACGCCCATCTTCCCCCATGAACCCATTGTAACGGTACGCGGCCCAGTGGTACAGGCCCAGTTTATCGAAACCATGGTGTTGCTGGCGGTTAACCACCAATCCCTGATCGCTACCAAAGCGAACCGTATTGTCCGGGCGGCTCAAGGCCGGGCTGTCATGGAGTTTGGATCCAGACGGGCTCAGGGATATGATGGGGCCGTATACGGGGCAAGGGCGGCCTATATCGGCGGCTGCGTGGGAACCGCCTGCACCATTGCCGACCGGGAGTTCCAAATTCCTGCCCTTGGCACCATGGCTCACAGCTGGGTTCAATTGTTCGACAATGAGCTGGAAGCCTTCAAAACCTATGCCAAAGAGTATCCTGACTCCTGCACCCTGCTGGTAGATACCTACAACACATTGAAATCCGGTGTTCCCAATGCTATTAGGACTTTCAACGAGGTGCTGCTTCCTATGGGACGCCGTCCAAAAGGCATCCGTATTGATTCCGGCGATATCACCTACTTGAGCAAAAAAGCGCGGAAAATGCTGGATGAGGCGGGATTTCCTGACTGCCAGATCTGCGCCTCCAATTCCCTGGACGAAAATATCATCCGGGATATGATCCAGCAAGGGGCCTGTGTGGATTCCTTCGGCGTTGGCGAACGGCTGATAACCGCCTCCAGCGACCCAGTGTTCGGCGGCGTGTATAAACTGGCGGCGGTCGAAGTGGAGGGAACCATTCTTCCACGCATCAAAGTCAGTGAAAACGTCACCAAAATTACCAACCCCTGCTTCAAAAAGCTGTGGCGTCTTTACGATCGGGAAACCGGCAAAGCGATTGCTGATGTCCTGACCCTCCACGATGAGATAATCGACGATACCAAGCCTTACGAGATTTTCGATCCCGACCACATTTGGAAACGGAAAACCTTGGATAATTTTACCGCTGTCCCCTTGCAGAAGCAGCTTTTCAGTGCCGGGAAATGTGTATATCAGTCCCCATCCCTTCAGGAGATCCGGGAGTACTGCCGCCAGCAGATCGATACTATGTGGGACGAGGTGCTCCGTTTCGAAAACCCGCATGATTATTATGTTGACCTTTCCCAAAACCTGTGGGATGAAAAACAGCGGCTTCTTTCCGAATACAGCCGCTGACACCGCCGTTCACTGCCCAATTCCTGAGTCCGTCCATAGTTTGTTCAAGAAGTTGTTCATTCTTATTCACAAAATTTACACATAAAAATTGTATACTGGAGACGGATTTTAGAATGGAGGAATGGGCTATGCCAAAATTGGTTTATGTTTACGGCGATGACAGCAAAATGCTGGATACCCTGGTAACCAGCCTGCGGAATAATGGGTATTCCCTGGAATATACCAATATCACTGATGAGCTGAGTACCGGAAATATTACGGCAGATATCGCTCTGATCTGTAAACCGGTAGCTCCCAGTTCCAAGCTGTCCATGGGAGGCCTGACGGTGGATCTGGATAATATGTCGGCCTACACCGCCAATCAGGAAAGCATCCATTTTACCCCTACGGAATTCTCCATGCTGACTTATCTGATGAAAAACGCTTCCCGGGCAGTCCCCCGCAGTGAACTGCTGCCTACGGTCTGGGGATTCGAAAACGATTCCAATACCCGTGTGGCGGACGATACGGTCAAACGTTTACGTAAAAAGCTCCAGTCTACCAACCTTTCTATTGAAACTATCTGGGGATACGGTTTTAAAATTCGAGAAAATTAAAACGCTTCCGGGTTCCGTCAAAAGGCCCGGAAGTTTTTTATGATCCGGCCGTTTCCAGCAGTATCACAAATCAGAAAGGGATATGCAAATTCTTTCCGCAGCACGACAGACACGCAAGCCGGCGCTTTCCCCATGACTCTCTGTATGGGATAGCGCCGGCTTTTTGTGTTTCATGTTGATAGGGTCCTTTGGCCCTTGCCTTTATACCGGGGCACATTCGCCACGATAGAGTGGAGTGAAGCGGCTGGCATGGATTGCCCCGGTATGACGCGACAGGCATCTTTTTTCAGCGTTTCACACGCCAAGATCGGCCCGGCGAAAATAACCCCAGTTCCTGATTGTCCACTCCCTGATATTGCTGCAGCAGCAACCGTCCGGCTATCTCCGCGAATAAGATACCATTGTCCCCACAGCACAAGGCATACGCCACCCTGCTACTGTCCGGCAGGCGCCCAATAATAGGCAGGGTATCCTTGGTGGAAGCGTCCGGTGAGGCGAAAACATATTCGGCTGTCAGGTCTGGAATGGCAGGGAACATTTCTTTCAGGGTCATCGCTAAGCTGTCAAACCGTTTATCCATGGCGGGGCTCATGTCCAGCACACCGGCTACACGTCCCTTTTCGTCCATATAATAGCTGTCCAGGCCGCCAATCAGGATACGCCTGTCTTCCGTAACGCTGCAATACAGCCGGGGTTCTTCTTCCCGATGAATCACGCAGGGCCCTCTCCAGCCCGCAAATCCCGCTACCGGTTCAGTAACCAGCATATAGGTAGTCCGTACTTCATCAATGCCGCCCAGCATATGGCTCATCCCTATACCCGACGCCATAATCACATAGTCCGCCTTGATGGTACGACCATTGGCGCATTCCAATATTACCGCTTCTTCCCCGCTTTCATCCAGGGTTTCAGCGCTGGTATTTTCGTAAATCCTGGCCCCTGCCTTTTCCGCCGCCTCGGCTGCTCCATGTACCAGGCGATAAGGATCCACCTGGGCGGCGGCGTTTTTGGCGTACATTCCCGCCTCCATGGGGAAGGTGAACTGCTGGCTTCCGGTAATGCTGTCCAACAACTCCACTTCCATGCCGCTGTGCAGCCTCAAAGAATATTCTCTGCGGATTTTAGCCGCTTCTTCCGGCCGTTCGGTATACCGCAGGGAATCCATTCGCTGGAAACCGCAGGCGTCGTCAAATGAACTGCATAATTTTTCAATCTGGTCGATAGCTTCCGTCATCAGGCGGGATGCCGTCATTGCCCTTTCCGGTCCTATTTCTTCCGCCATGCAAGTCAGGCAATCCCTTCCGGAAAGGGTCATGATGCCAGAGGAAACCGCCGTGGAACCATATCCTAAAGGGGATTCGCTGACCATCACAGTATCCAGTCCCGCCTGGGCAAACCGCAGGGCAATCATAGCGGCGGAAATACCGCCTCCAACAACCGCGACTTGACAGGTTATATCCTGATCCAGCCATGCATATTGTTTGGGAGCCGGGGTGAGCGAGGTCCATGCCGATGCGTGAACCATAGTTTTCATCATTTCCTACCAGTCCTTTCTCATGTAAAACCCGGATCCCTGTTTTTGGTTTTCCGGTTTTTCCTAGTTTGTGGCGGAATAGCCGGAAATATGTACGTATCGGGTCAAAGGCCGTATCTTGTCATCCCGAAAAAAATACGATATACTTTGGAAAGAAGCGGATACCATGGAAAGGATTGTGGAAAAAATGGAACAGATCAAGCTGTCTCTCTTGGCGTTCTGGAATCAGTTTCTGCTGTTTTTACCCAACATCTTGGGAGCGTTGATTATTCTGGCTCTTGCTTGGCTGGTTACCAAGCTGATAAACACGCCGGTCAATACCCTGATGAGAAAAATCAAGTTGGATATTGATGCGGTAGCTGTCAAATATGTTAACCGGGTCATTAAGATCGTAATTTGGTTTCTAGGCGTGATTATGGCCATGGATAAATTGGGAATCCCCGTGACCAGCTTGATCACTATGCTGGCTGCGATCGGTGCCGCCGTTGCGCTGGCCATCAAGGACAATCTCTCCAATCTGGCGTCTGGTGTGATATTGCTGTTTACCAAGCCCTTTAAAGCCGGTGACTATGTTGAGGTGGAAAGTTATTCCGGTACCATTAAAGAAATTGAAATTATGCACACCTATCTGGACACCCCCGGGAATACTCTGGTGGCCATCCCCAATACCAAAATGATGACCGCCACGATTGTCAATTATTCCACCTATGATACCCGCCGTCAGGATTTCCTGTTTTCTATTGGGTACGATGACGATCTTTTGGAAGCTAAGGCGGTACTCCAGGAACTGCTGGATCAGCACCCCCTGGTGCTCAAAGAACCTGCCCCTGCCGTCCTGGTTAACGAACAGGGCGAATCAGCGGTAATACTGTTGGCCCGGGTCTGGTGCGCTACCGATGAATACTGGAATCTCCGCTATGATCTGACGGAACAGGTGAAGCTGGCTTTTGACCGCCATGGCATTACTATCCCATATAAACAACTGGATGTCCATTTCCCCAAACAACAAAACGATAAAACCGTTATTTCATAAACTTTTGGATCGGTCTGTATCAGCTTTTCACATCCTGTGGGGTACGGCGAGGGCGCTGCCCCTCGACCCCGCCTTCTCTTGCGGTGCCCAAAACCGTCCCGCGCCGCTCTCGCGGCTGTCGGTTTTGACCGCGGCGCCAACCCCTGCTCGCTGCTTCCCGCACCGCGGGCGCTCCTAGGCGTTGCCTTTTGGAAAAGGCGGGCGAAAACTTTCTGTGCCATATTTTTTGCGGAATACCTTTTGCTACAGTATGAGGCGCGGCTTTGGCCGCGCCTTTATGTATATAAGTTGGATACCGGAAAATATTTTTGAATTTTTACGGCGCGGTATTTTTTTGAGAAAAATCGGCAAACTAAATTTATTCAATATTCTATCTGGTGCGGGGGAATGTGCATGCCATCCACAAAATCCAAAAAGCAAGCCTCTCTCTTTTCCCGTTTTTTGGGAGGTGTGGAACGGGTGGGCAATCGGCTCCCCCACCCGATCACCCTATTTTTCCTTTTTACAGTGGGTATCGTAATCCTT
>CALWMQ010000009.1 GCA_944382025.1 uncultured Clostridia bacterium
AACTGCAAAGCGGTTTTACTTTACAGAAGTTCGCCTAAATAAAAGATAGATTTGCTTAAATAAAGTAGAGAAATATGTCCTGTGGAACGGAAATGAATGATGTGATAACTGGAAGCTATGCTTGAAGATGGAGGTAGGTTTACACGCAAAAAGGCCGGGCGCTATTTTTGCGCCCGGCCGCAGGGCTGATAACGAGTATTCCTTAGGAACGGCCTGCAAAGCTTGGACAAGAACAACCATGGGTCTTATTCTTCCGCTAACCCGGCTTTAATCATGATAGCGCATTCCAGCCGCTTCTTTTCCAGTTCGCAGGAGAGGGTATGGGATTTCAGGATATCCCCTTCATATTGCTGATTGTTGGCGTTGCAGCCGCCGGAGCAGTAAAACTTGGCCCAGCAATCCCGGCATTTCTCCTTGCTGTAGACCGTGGAACGGGCGAACCGCGCCTTAGCGTCCAAATCATATTCTCCGGTGAGTACATCGCCCATCTGCCATTCAGGTTTGCCAACAAACTGATGGCATGGGAAAACCCTTCCATCCGGATCCACCGCGGCGTATTCATTACCGCACCCGCAGCCTCTCAGACGTTTAATGGCGCAGGGACCCTGATCCAGATCCAGCATAAAATGAAAAAAGTTAAAGGACTTACCCTGCTTTTTCATATCCAGGATTACTTTAGCTAATTTATCATATTCCTCAAATACCCGAGGAAGGTCTTCTTCCTGAATAGAGAAGGGCAGGCTGGGATCGCTCACAACCGGCTCAATGGATACCTGGTCAAAGCCCAATTCCGCCATATGCAGGACATCTTTGGTAAAATCCAGGTTATTTTTAGTAAAGGTCCCGCGGACATAATAATCCTTATCGCCTCTTTGTTCCACAAAACGCTGGTATTTCGGTACGATAGTGTCGTAACTTCCTTTACCACCTACATTAGGACGCATAGCGTCATTGATTTCTTTGCGGCCATCCAGGGAAAGGACCACATTATTCATTTCCCTGTTGAGGAAATCGGCAATTTTGTCATTCAGTAAAATACCATTAGTGGTCATCGTAAAGCGAAAAACCTTGCCATGCTCTTTCTCCAGGCTTCGGGCATACGCTACTGTTTTTTTGACCACATCGAAATTCATCAGTGGTTCACCACCGAAGAAATCCAGTTCCAGGTTCCGCCGTCCAACGGATTTGGATACCAAAAAATCAATAGCCGCCTTGGCTACATCAAAGGGCATCTCCTTGGGTTTACCCCCATACACCCCTTGGCCCGCGAAGCAGTATTTGCACCGCAGATTGCAGTCGTGGGAAACGTGGAGACACATGGCCTTCAAAGGGGAGGAGACCATACGGTCCGCAAACTGTTCATAGTCATCCGGGCTGAACAACTGGCCCGCATCGCGGAGCTGGAGCAGTTCTGTATATGTATCCAGAATGTCCTGTAAAGTATTTTCACCTTTCAGACTATTGATAACTGTATCGGGGCATTGATCGGGCATTACCTCATCCAAGAGCCCCACCATATCATAGGCCAGCTTGTCCACAACATGGACCGCGCCGCTATGGACATCCAATACAATGTAATAGCCGTTGTTTTCAAAGCGATGTATCATTTTTCATTCTCCCAATCCATCCGTAGTAAAAGACAGCAAAGCAGGGCGGAAGTTTCCGCCCTGCTTTTTGAGGACACCATTTACTTCTCGCACTTCTGGTTAGCGACGGTGCAAGAGGTCTTGCAGGCAGACTGGCAGGAAGCCTGGCATTCGCCGCAGCCGCCTTTGGCAGCAGTCTCTTTCAGATTTTGCTTGTTGATGGTTTTAATGTGTTTCATAAGAAAATCCCTCCAAGATAAATTTAACGTCGTTTAACATTTACACCTACGATGCCGCCGACAGCACCGCATCCAACTAAAACGGCCAGTTTGACGAACAAAAGGGTTCCGCGGACATCCCGCAAGATGGCGAAGCCGGCAATCATCACCAGCAAAAACAGGAGCAAACCACAGCCGGCGCCATAGAGGAGCCCTTTTTCTTTAGAAATCCTCGCCGCGGCCGCGCCGCCAAGAAAGGCACCGAACGCCGCGGCCACTATGGCCATGGGCGTTACCGCTGCTTTTGGAATATCCTTGGCCGCCATAATTGCAGCCATGGCCATGAGCGCCAGCACACAGCATACAGCGCCAACCGTCACACCGATAATCAGCGGACGCAGAATTTTCTTGACCATTGCCGAATCCTCTTTATGTGTTTTCATTCCACGCGTATCCATTCCGCACCCCTCCGTAACAGCTTTCCTAATCGTCTCAATCATAGCTTATTCTGCTGAAGGGGGATTTAGTACAAGTGGCTGAAAAACTTCCGATTGTAAATGGGACGCTTATTTTTTACCTTTCGCGTCTTTTTTTGAAGATTTGGCATCGGTTTTGGTGTTTTCTTTCACATCATCCAAATCGTCATCATCAAAGTCGTCGTCATCGTCATCCTCATTGGGGTCATGAATGGTTTCGCAACTCTGTAAAGCCCATTTTTTGATGGTCATTTTGCTCCGGTCGGCACCGGTTTCAATCACCAGGGAATCCTCTTTGATATTGATGACACGTCCGCAGATACCGCCGATGGTGGTAATTTCATCCCCAACCCGAATACTGTTGCGCATTTTCTGTTCTTCTTTTTGTTTTTTGCGCTGGGGGCGGATCATAACAAAATACATCAGTACCACGATAAGGACAATGGGGCCCCACATAACCAGGTTTTGAACAAGCGGGTCGACTTCAGCCGGAGCGGAAGTCTCCGCCAGGATCGGCGTCAAATGGTTAAACAAATACAGCACCTCCTAAAAAATCTTTAATATTATACCGGCTTTTTTATCCAATAGCAAGTCCTATTACACGGAATCGTAAAAAATTTACAAATTCACCGGGGATTTCGGCGGCGGTATGCTTCACCGTGGTAGAAAACGGAACAGGCGGTTTAAATCCGGCGATCCAAAATCCCTCTATACTGGTCATAGAAGGCGCCGAAAGTTCCCTGGTCCAAGGCTTCCCGGATACGTTCCATTAAGGTATTGTAAAAATAGAGATTGTGCATCACGCACAGCCTCATGGCCAGCATTTCACCTGCTTTAAACAGATGGCGTATATAGGCTCGGGAATGCCTGCGGCAGGTTGGGCAGTCGCATTCCTCGTCCAAGGGGGCCAGGTCTTTCTCGTACTTCTGATTCAACAGGTTTCGATGGCCGCTCCAAGTAAAGACATGGGCATGCCGCGCGTTGCGGGCCGGCATAACGCAATCAAACAAATCCACGCCGCGGTATACCCCTTCCAGGATATTCACCGGCGTCCCTACTCCCATTAAGTAGCGGGGTTTGTCCGTGGGCATATAGGGTTCCACCGCTTCGATAACCCTGTACATCTCCGGAGCGGTTTCTCCTACAGCCAAGCCGCCGATAGCGTAGCCATCCAGGTTCAGCGCCGCGATTTGCCGCATGTGTTCCACCCGCAGCTGGTCGAAAGTGCAGCCCTGATTGATGCCAAACAGCATCTGCCGGGGATTCAGGGTATCCGGCAGGGAATTCAACCGTTCCATCTCTGCCTTGCAGCGCTCCAGCCAGCGGGTAGTCCGTTCACAGGAGGCCTTGGAATAGGCGTAAGGGGCTGGGTTTTCCACACATTCGTCAAAGGCCATGGCAATGGTGGAACCCAGATGGGATTGGATCCGCATACTTTCTTCCGGGCCGATGAACAGCTTACGTCCGTCTATATGGGAGGCAAAGGTAACCCCTTCTTCCCGGATCCGGCGGAGCTTGGCCAGTGAAAACACCTGGAACCCACCGCTATCGGTCAGGATAGGGCCGTCCCATCCGGTAAAGGCATGAAGTCCTCCTAACTCTTTCACCAGCTGATCCCCGGGACGGACATGAAGATGGTAGGTATTGCACAGCTGTACCTGGCATTTGAGGCTTTTGAGATCGTAGGCGGAAACCGCTCCTTTGATGGCCCCGCAGGTAGCCACATTCATAAAGGCGGGAGTTTGTATTGTCCCATGGGGAGTTTCCAATATTCCGCGGCGGGCCGATTCCTCGGTTTTCAGCAGTCTCATATAAGAAGCATCCTCCTGTTCCGGCTGGATTCCTGATTAGGCGGCATGACGCCTAATCATTATAATTCAGCGTGATATGGAAGTCAATCGGGCAGAAATCCCGGCAGCCTACATAAACCAACTTTTTCCTGTCCATACTATATCTGCCTGGGCGGGCGGCGGGCATTACAGCCTGACAAACCGGTCCGCCGAGAGGGAAGTCCACTGGGAAAGGAAGGAAATATCACCCATGAAAGCCGTATTGTTGGCCGGGGGGACGGAAACCAACCTGCGTCCTCTGACCTGTGATATACCCAAACCCATGATCCGCCTATGCGGGCGTCCTGTGATCCAATACATGGTGGAATTGCTGGAACGGCATGGCTGTCGGGAGATGGCGGTATCGGTTTATTACTTGCCGGAAAAGGTCAGGGAATGGACGAGAATGTGTCCGCGTTCCATACCGCTGGAGATTTGTGAGGCTGAAAAGCCTATGGGTACGGCAGGCAGCGTCAGGCAGGCAATACGGGGCTGGTATCCAAGGCTCGGGGAGGAACTGGTGGTGGCTGACAGCCAGGTGTTGACCGATGTGGATATCGGCGCTGCCTTGACATTCCACCGGGAAACCGGCGCGGCGGTAACGCTGGTTATCTGCCGGGTAAATAACTCCCGGGATTATACTCCTGTGGATACGGACGAGGAGGGAAGGGTGACAGGATTCTCCGAAACCGCTGTCTGGAACCGGGAGGGTCGGGAAATAGGGGATACCGGTATTTACATTCTGTCCCCGGAAGTGTTTCCATACATTCCTGACAGCACGGCCAGTGATTTTCTGCGGGATGTATTTCCACAGCTTCTAAAGGACGGCCTGCCGATTTTCGCGTATGAGGATACCGGATACTGGAATGGTCTGCGGAGTTTCCCGGAGATTCTGTCAGCCCAGCGGGATCTTCTTGAGGGTCGTGTCCGGACAGCGTTGTCCCCGGATAACGGGATCGTTATGGCCGGTGGCCGCCCGGCAGGAAATTATGCCATACACCCGCCTGTGTATATTGGGAGGGATGTGAAGATCGGGACTGGCGCCCAGATCGGCCCGTTTGCGGTAATTGACGACGGGTGTCATATAGGGCATAACGCTAAAATCCGGGGATCGGTGCTGATGCCCAGTGCTTATATGGGGGATCGAGCGGCAATGACAGGCACCCTGCTCTGCCATGGGGCATCGGTGGGAAGAGGAGCGTCCCTATTTGAGGGCGTGGTTATCGGGGAAGGAGGCGCAGTAGGGGAATACGCCTCGGTAAACCCGGATGTGCGGGTATGGCCGGGGAAGCAGATAGAAGCCAACGCCTGTCAGCGGGAAAACCTGCGGTATGGCCGGGTGCAGCCGGCCTTGTTTGATGAGACGGGCATCGTGGGGGAAACCGGGGCGGAACTGACACCGGAACTATGCGCGCGGCTGGGGGCGGCTATCGGAAGCTTGGAACGGGGCGCGAAGGTGGCGGTAGGATGCAGCCGGGACAAGGCAGCTGAAGCACTGAAGCTGGCGCTGATATCCGGGATTCTTTCCTCCGGTGGCCGGGTATGGGATTTTGGGCCGGGCATAGAACCCCAGTTTGACTATTTTGTGAATTTCAGTATGATCCATACCGGGGTATACATTGCAGGCGGCCCACGGGGATGTGTACGTCTTACGGCTAACGGAGGGCTTCCGGCCCTGCGTGTCACCGAACGGGAAGTGGAACGCCGGCTGGCGGATGGGGATTTTATCCGGACAGGCTGGGACAGTATTCAGGAAGCCGCGGATATGTCCGGCATGCGTCAGCTGTACCGCCAGGAACTGATCAGCATGGCGCCCGATGGCCTGGGAGGCATGTGCGCTGAAGTCCGGGGATCGGACCGTGAACCGGTAAAACTGCTCCATTCGGTATTATCCACCATCGGATGCTCTATGGAAGGCGGTCTCCGCCTGCATCTGGGGACTGGGGGACGGCGGTTATCGGTATTTGACCCAATCGCCGGTTATATCTGGCCGGAACGGGTACTGGCCATCAACTGTTTGATGGAAGTCAAGCAGGGACATGATCTTGCGCTGCCCTATGATGCCCCAGCCGCTCTGGAGCAGATGGCAAAAGCCTATGGGGTTAAAATAAAACGGTATTATACCTGTCCTATAGGGCGAAGCGACGGGGAGGCGCGGCGCCTGGCGGCCAGCCAGCCATGGGTACGGGATGGACTCATGATGGCTGTGCGGCTGCTGAGCTGGATGAAACGGTATCAGATAACCATATCTGATCTATTGGAAGAGCTTCCGGTATTCGCTGTGAATGAAAAGGCGATGGCCTGCCCTATAGAGCCTGCTGAGGTACTGCGCAAGCTGTCGGAAGAGCCGGGCAGCCAGTGTCCCGGAGAACTGTGGGAGGGAACCCGGATGGTACGGAATCAAGGGGTTGTATCGGTACGCCCTTCCAAATTGGGAAAAAGCCTGATTCTGACCGCTGAGGCGGCAGATACCGAAACCGCCGCGGAACTCTGCGGGGAGCTGGAACAAAAACTGGGATCGGTTCTGCTTGACATCGGCGAAGAAAAACAGTAATATGAAAAGGACGTTTATGATCGGATTATTGCATTAGACAGCCTATGATTGTGTTCGGAAGATACGCTGCCAATCCGGCCCCACCCTGTGGGGCTGTTTTTCCCGTGCGATATTTCCTGTTGAAATTTGAAATGGAGGATTTTTTGTGACACCTGACAACACCAAATTATACGAAAAATATACGTCGGGCACTTCCACAGCAGCCGTGGAAAAACCGGCTGATAAGCCGGTCAGAAGGAAGCCTGGACGGCCTGCGGGACCTCGGGGGACAAACGCTCCCAACCGGGCCGAGAAAACCGATAGGGCTGCCCAACCAGTTAAAACCAGCGCCCCGGCCCCGGCATCCACTGCCGCTGCCCAGGGCAAGGATACCGCTCCCAAAACCAACCGGGGTTACCGGGGCCGTCCAAGAAAAAACAGTGTCCCTGCGGCGCCCGCTGTGCCGGTAAAGCTGACCATGCTGGGCGGTCTGAATGAGATCGGGAAAAATATTACCCTGTTTGAGTACGGCGATGACGCTTTCCTGATTGACTGCGGCATGGCATTCCCCGATGATGAGATGCTGGGCGTGGATATCGTTTTGCCGGATTTCACCTATGTAGAGAAAAACAAAGAGCGCATTAAGGGGATTGTGCTGACCCACGGCCATGAGGACCATATCGGCGCGTTGCCGTATCTGCTGAAGCAGATGGATTTTCCTATTTACGGTACCAAACTGACCTTGGCCCTGGTGGACTCCAAGCTGAAGGAGCATGGCCTGTCCGGCAAGGTGAAGCTGAATGTGGTGGATGCCGGGGGGGTTATCCAATTCGGCCAGATTTCGGTGGAACTGATCCATGTCAACCATTCCATTCCCGATGCCGTAGGCCTGGCAATTAAGACACCGCTGGGATATGTGGTGCATACCGGCGACTTTAAAATCGACTGTACCCCGATCATGGGGAAAATGATGGACCTGGGACGCCTGGGGGAATTGGGCCGTACCGGTGTACTGGCCCTGCTGGCGGATTCCACTAACGCGGAACGCCCCGGATATACCCCCAGTGAGCGGGTCGTAGGGGAAAGTTTTGCCAACCTGTTTAAAAAAGCGGAAAATAAACGGATTATTATTGCTACCTTCTCCTCCAACCTCCACCGCATCCAGCAGATCATTGATGCCGCCATGAAGGATGGACGTAAGGTAGCGGTTTCGGGGCGGAGCATGATTAACTTCGTCAGCATCGCCACGGAGCTGGGATATCTCACCGTTCCGGAAGGAATCCTGATTGATATTGACCTGATTAACCGATATCCCAAGGACAAGATGACGATTATTACCACGGGCAGCCAGGGAGAACCTATGTCGGCGCTGAGCCGTATGGCGTTTTCCGATCATCGGCAGGTGGAGGTAGGCCCGGACGATTATATCATTATTTCCGCCACCCCGATCCCAGGGAATGAGAAAACGGTTGGCCGGGTAGTCAACGAACTGATGAAACGCGGCTGCGATGTGGTGTATGAAAAAATGTACGATGTCCACGTATCCGGCCACGCTTGCCAGGAAGAACTGAAAATTGTCCATGGACTGACCAGCCCTAAATTTTTCATTCCGGTTCACGGCGAGCAGAAACACATGCAGAAGCACGCCAATCTGGCCAAGTCTATGGGAATGAGCCCCAAGAACGTACTCATTCCCGATATTGGCAAAGTTATTGAGATTACCGCGGATAAAATGGAGGTCACCGGTACGGTTCCGGCTGGCCGGGTGCTGGTAGATGGCCTTGGAGTGGGCGATGTGGGCAGCATTGTGCTGCGGGACCGGAAGCATTTGGCGCAGGACGGGCTGATTGTGGTGGTTGCCACCATAGACCCGGCCATCGGCCAGGTGGTGGCTGGTCCGGATATCGTGTCCCGGGGGTTTGTCTATGTCCGGGAGGCGGAAAAGCTGATTGAGGACGCCCGGGCGATTGCCCAGCATGTGCTGGAGGAATGCTGCCGGGAGCATTCTTACGACTGGACAACGATGAAGTCCAAGGTTCGGGATGAATTGTCCCGGATGCTGTTCCAGAAAACCAAGCGCAGCCCCATGATCCTTCCCGTTATCATGGATGTGTAAGGTGGTCGTATTATCATGGCCCTTCGGAGGAAGGGCGGAAGGGTTAGGCTGAAGGCAATGAAGAAAGGCAAACTTTGGAGCATATCTCCGGTTGTGGTGCTTTTAGCGGCAGCGCTGGTGGTGTCCACCGGCGCTACCTTCTTTCTCAACCGTACGGTTTTCTATGTGGAGGCCGTATTGGTTGTGTTCACGCTGGGGTTCGGCGTTTGGCGGTTTGCCGGGCTGAAACGGGATATCCACCGGTATCTCATGCGGATTTCCGGTCAGCTGGATCAGACCAGTCAGGATGCCTTGGCGTCGTTTCCGTTGCCGGTGGCGGTAGGCTCCTCTCAGGGAGAAGTCCTGTGGTATAATGATTCCTTCCGTAACCAGGTACTGGACGGAACCGATGCCTTCGGCGACCCTCTGGAAACCATTATGGGAAATCTGAAGATCAAAGAGCTGCAGAAGAAACGGTTTGTGGATATTCAGGTATTATGCCGCAGCTATACGGTCTATATCAGCCCGGTGCGTGTACGGGAAAGCACTCTCTATATTCTCTATTACATCGATAATACCCGGCTCAAGGAAATTGCGGAAGAATATGCCTTGAGCCGTCCGGCTGTCATGATGGTGTACATAGACAATATTGAGGAGGTTATGCAGAACATCCGGGACAGCGAACGGGCTCAGATCACTGGCCGGGTAGAAACCATTCTGGAAAACTGGATAGGGTCCACAACCGGGATTTTACGGAAATATGGATCAGACCGGTTTATGATTATTCTGGAACAGCGGCATTTGGATGGGATTATCGAAGGAAAATTTGATATTTTGGATCGGGTAAGAGCCATCCAGACCAGCGACCATATCAGTGTGACCTTATCAATCGGTGTTGGGCAGGGGGAAACCCTCAAAGAGTCGGAAGATCTGGCCCGGCAAGCGATTGAGATGGCCCTGGGCCGAGGAGGCGATCAGGCGGCGGTCAAAACCAAAAACGGTTTTGATTTTTACGGCGGCGTGTCCAAAGGCGTGGAAAAACGGACCAAAGTCCGTACCCGTGTGGTGGCATCCGCCCTGCAGGAACTGGTGGCGGGAAGCGAGAACGTGCTGGTTATGGGGCATCGGTTTTCGGATCTGGACTGCCTGGGTTCGGCCGTAGGGATGGCGGCCGCTATCCGGAATCTGGGAAAACCAGCCTATGTGGTGACACAAAGGGATAAAACCCTGGCCCGGGAACTGATGGAACGGTATGATAAAGCAGACCGGTCGGATATGTTTATCGAACCGGATACCGCTATGAATTATCTTTCCAGGAAGACGCTGCTGATTGTTACCGATACCCATAATCCGAATATGCTGGATTGGCCGCCCCTGTACCAGAGGGCGGAGACGGTAGTGGTCATTGACCATCATCGGAAAATGGTGGAGCATATTGATAACGCTGTGATTTTTTATCACGAACCCTATTCCAGCTCAGCATCTGAAATGGTGGCTGAACTGGTTCAGTACATGGGACAGAACAGCATTACCCGGCTGGAAGCGGAAGCCCTGCTGGCCGGCATTATGCTGGATACCCGCAGCTTTGTCATGAAGGCCGGGGTGCGTACCTTTGAGGCGGCGGCGTACCTTCGCCGTCAGGGGGCGGATACGGTAGAGGTGAAGCGGATGTTTTCGGAAAGCGCCGCCACCTACCGGAAAAAAGCGGATATTATCAGCCGGGCGGAACTGTATAAGCATACAGCGATCGCCTGCGATACGGGAGGCGGGCAGGACATCCGGATCGCCGCCGCCCAGGCAGCCGATGAACTTCTGTCTATTAAGGGTGTGGATGCTTCGTTTACCCTGTTTGAAGAGAATGGAGGAATCAATATATCCGCCCGCTCTCTGGGGAATTTTAATGTCCAGCTGGTTATGGAAGCCATTGGGGGCGGCGGGCATCTCACTATGGCCGGCGCTTACCTTAAGGAGAAGAGCATGGAACAGGCTCGTGAGCTCCTGGTACGGGCCATTGACGCCCATTTGGAGGAACGGGAACGTTCCCTGCAGGTACAGTTGACACAGAGTGACCGTATATAATTTCATTTAGATATATTCAGAAAGGCGGAAATTATTATGAAAGTGATCTTAAAGGAAGATGTCAAGGGGCAGGGCAAAAAAGGGGAGTTAATCAATGCATCTGACGGCTATGCCCGTAATTTTCTGCTGCCCCGGGGGCTGGCGATACCGGCGGATGCCCAGGCTATGAATGACCTGAAAAACAAAGAGGAAGCGGCTAAGCATCGTCTGGCGGTGGAAAAGCAGGAAGCCGAGGCGGCGGCGGCCAAACTGACGGGGAAAACGCTGAAACTGACTGCCCGTGCGGGACAGGGAGGAAAGCTGTTCGGTTCGGTTACCACCAAAGAGGTGGCTGAAGAATTGAAAAAGCAATTCCAACTGGATGTGGACAAACGGAAAATCGTGATGGCGGATATTAAAGCGTTCGGCTCCTACGAGGCGGAAATCAAGCTGCCCCAGGGCATTTCCGCCAAAATGACTGTGATGGTCAGCGAATAATCCGTTCTTGAAGGAGTAAAATACCATGCCGGAAAACACCTCGTATTCGGAACTGAATTTACCGTACAGCCTGGAAGCGGAGCAGGCGGTGCTGGGGGCTATCCTGATTGAACCGGACAGCATCAATCAGGTGGCTGATGTCCTGCGCGCCGACCACTTCTATCTGCCGGAACATCAGGCTATATACCGGGTTATGAGCACGAAAATGATGGAATCCCAGACCATTGATTTTGTCACCGTGCTGGAAGCCTTGAAAAACGAGAGCTTCTTTTCCGGCGAGGAGGGGAAAAGCTATCTTTTAAAGCTGGCTCAAATTGTACCTTCCATATCCAATATTGTTAATTATGCCCGGATTGTCCGAGAAAAATATGATGTCCGGTGCCTCATACACGCCGCCCGGGAAATCATGGATGACGCCATGGATCCTGGTATGGATGCCGCCATGTTGTTGGATTCCGCAGAACAGAAGATATACGAGATCCGGCAGGGAAAGCAGCAGGGCGGGCTGATTCCCATACAGGAGGTACTGGCCAGCAACTATGAAATTTTTAATAAACTCAATTCCGATCAGCGTGACCAATATGTGGGTATCCCCTCCGGCATCAGCGCCCTGGACGAGATCACTACAGGGCTGAACAAGTCAGATATGATCATCGTGGGAGCCCGTCCCGGTATGGGGAAAACCAGTTTTGCCCTGAATATCGCCCGCAATGTGGCGGTACAGCAGAACCGAACAGTAGCCTTTTTTAATCTGGAAATGTCCCGGGAACAGATGGTCAACCGTTTACTGTCCTCTGAGGCCCGGGTTTCCAGCAAGAAACTCCGGGTAGGAAATTTGACGCCAGACGAGTGGAGCCGGATAGCCTTCGCGTCCAGCGTGCTGTGCAAGGCACCTATTTATCTGGATGACACCGCCAGCATCACCGTCCCTGAAATGAAAGCCCGTCTCCGTCGTTTGAAAAATGTGGGGTTTGTAATTATCGACTATCTGCAGTTAATGAAATCCCCCAGGCGGATTGATAACCGGGTACAGGAAGTTACCGAGATTACCCGGGGCTTGAAAGTGATGGCTAAGGAATTGAATATTCCGATAATGGTGTGTGCCCAGCTGGCCCGTACCACCGAAAAACAAGCTAACCATCGTCCGGCGCTGGCGGATTTGCGGGAATCCGGTTCGATTGAGCAGGATGCCGACCAAGTGTTGTTTCTGTATCGGGATGAGTATTATAAAAATGAAAAAGATGACCCATCCTCAGTGGAGATGGGAACCTCAGAGGTCATTGTCGCCAAAAACCGCCATGGGGAACTGGGTACTGTGAAACTCGCCTGGCAAGGAGAATTTACCCAGTTTACCTCTCTTGAACTCCACCGGAGCGAGTAAGGCAAGAAAGTGAAAGATAAAGACTGACGGTGATGGGATGTAAACCGTGGGTTATTTCTATGCTGCAAAGGCTTGTTTATAGATGATGCATTTTTCCTCAGCCCATTTCCAAAGAGAATAGGGAAGGAACCGACATGGATGTAAAAGTAAAAGCCCTTACAACAATACAACAGGATCAGATGCTGTTGCCGGGGGATGCGGTACTGGTGGCCCTGTCCGGGGGCGCCGATTCGGTAGCCCTTCTCCATGTGTTGCTGTCCCTGAAGGAGGATCTGGAACTGGGGAAGATCGCAGCGCTCCATATGAATCACCTGCTCCGGGGCGAAGAAGCGGATCGGGATGAGAATTTTGTCAGGAATGTGTGTGAAACATGGAAAATTCCATTGACGGTGATCCGCAGGGATGTGGCGCAGCTGGCTGGAAAGCATGGAAAAGGAATAGAGGAAACCGGTCGGGAGGTGCGCTATGCCGCCTTGGAGGAAGCCGCCGAAAGAATGGGAAAACACTGCCGTATCGCTACGGCTCATACCCTGAGTGATAATATAGAGACGGTGCTGCTCCATGTGTGCCGTGGATGCGGGCTTCATGGATTGACTGGGATTCCCCCGGTGCGCGGACGGATTATCCGTCCGCTTTTGCGTTGTTCCCGGGCGGAGATAGAGGAATATTGCCGGGTACATCATCTGGAATTTGTGACGGACAGTACGAATGGGGATGAGAAGTATACCCGTAACCGGATCCGGTTGCGTATAGTTCCGGAACTTTACAGCATCAATCCTCAGTTTGATACCGCTGTGAACCGAATGATCCGCCGCGCAGCCGAGGCGGACAGCCTGGTCAATGAATTGGCTGAGCAGGCCCTGCGGGAAGCCGCTGGTTCGTCAGGAGGATATAAACGGGCCTTATTAGCCAGGCAGCCCCAGGCGGTCAAGACAGCCGCTTTACATCGGGCCGCCGGGTCGGCAGGCGCTGCGGCCGAGGACTGGCACATCGACCAATTGGACAAGCTTCTGTCTAAAGAAGGCAGCCTTACGCTTCCAGGAAAAGTACAGGCGGAATCCATTGGCGAATGGCTGTTTTTTCGTCCGTGTGAAACAAAAAAAGCAAACGGTATGATGAACAGTGTGCCAGAAACAGAGGTTATTCCGGGTCGGGAATATGACATTTGTAATAGAAAATTTCAATTTTCACTTTGTTCTTTGGGAAAAGTGGAAAAGGGAGAATTTGTTCACAAAAAATACTTAAAAAATGCACTGGATTATGATAAACTATGCGGTAGATTGACTATAGGGATCAGAAAACCTGGGGACGCCTATCATCCCGCGGGACGCAAAGCGGGGAAATCTCTAAAAAAACTGTTTAACGAGGCCCATATTCCTCTGGAAGAACGGCAAAAAATACCGGTTATAAGAGATGAAAAAGGGATTGTACTGATACCCGGATTTGGCTGTGACCAGCGGACTGCTCCTGATGGAGAAACCAAATGTTTGCTGATTTGCCGTACGGATTCTGAAGGATATTAAGCTGTAGAGAGGATGGAACCGACTGGTGGCGAGGGTAGAGAAGGCAGCGACACACACTATGGACGAGGATATTGCGGAAATTTTGTTTACGGAAGAAAAAATTGCCTCTATTGTCCGGAATATGGGACGGCAAATCAGTGAAGATTATAGGGGTAAGAATCTGTTCATGGTCAGTGTGCTGAAAGGGTCGCTGATCTTTATGGCGGATTTGATGCGGGCCATAGATATCCCGTGTTCGATTGATTTCCTATCGGTATCCAGTTACGGAAATGGAACGGTCAGCTCCGGCGAGGTACGAATCCTCAAGGATCTGGACAGTTCCCTGGAAGGAAAGGATCTGTTGATTGTAGAGGATATTTTGGATTCGGGCGCCACTTTATCCTTCCTTTTAAAGAACCTGGAAGCCCGCCGGCCGGCCAGTATCCGGCTGTGTACCTTCCTGGATAAGCCTGAACGCCGCAAAGTGGAGATCCATCCCGACTATGTGGGCGCCGAGGTCCCGGATAAATTCATTGTAGGATATGGACTGGATTATGCGGAAAAATACCGGAATCTGCCCTATATCGGTGTCCTGAAACCGGAAATTTATGTGTGACCGGTTCTATCCTACCAACAAGGAGTGTGAATATAATTGGAATCCAATAACAATGATTATGGCAAAATTATACGGAATCTGGGATTGTTCATCGGCCTGCCGCTGCTGGTCTTTATAGTGTTCTGGCTGTTTATGTCCGGAGACACCGGCCGTTCTGATATGGCATATTCTGATTATCTGGCTTATTTCCAAAAGGGGCAGGTTGAAGAATTCAATCTGGATCTTGGCAATGGCAATTTGACCATGAAGCTGCGGGAAAGCGCTCGTGAAGACAGGAACAAGGATGGAAAGCTGGACGAAAAGGACGATATACTCAAATACAGCGTACCGGATGTGAGCTTGTTCGTCAACGATATCCGGCCTTATATTGTGCCGGAAGATATTTGGAATCAACAAACCGGAACTACCGGAAACGAAGCGAATCCCGATATTGTCAAGGTGGATAAATATAATTTTGACCGGCCAACCCAAATGCCTTGGATTGTCAATCTGATCCCAACCTTGCTGATCGTGGTGTTTTTTGTCATCATGTTTGTCATGATGCGCCGTTCGATTTCCTCCATCGATGGAGGAGGCAAAGCAATGGGCTTTGGCAAAGCCCGGATTAAACAGCCGGCGGACGAGAAACGGAAAACCACTTTTGCGGATGTTGCCGGGGCGGATGAGGAGAAAGAGGAACTGCGTGAGATCGTGGATTTCCTGCGTTCCCCTAAAAAATTCAAGGAGCTTGGTGCACGGGTGCCTAAAGGCGTACTGCTGGTAGGCCCTCCAGGAACCGGTAAAACCCTGTTAGCCCGGGCGGTTGCCGGGGAGGCCGGCGTGCCGTTTTTCTCTATTTCCGGCTCGGATTTTGTGGAAATGTATGTGGGTGTGGGTGCTTCCCGTGTGCGTGATCTGTTTGACCAGGCAAAAAAGAATTCCCCGTGTATTATTTTCATTGATGAAATCGATGCCGTAGGCCGTCAAAGAGGCGCAGGCCTAGGAGGCGGTCATGACGAGAGGGAACAGACCCTAAACCAGCTGCTGGTGGAAATGGATGGCTTCGGCGCCAATGAAGGGGTTATCATGATCGCCGCTACCAACCGCCCGGATATCCTTGACCCCGCTCTGATGCGTCCCGGACGTTTTGACCGGCAAATTGTGGTGAACTACCCTGATATAAAAGGCAGAGAGGAAATTCTGAAAGTCCACGCCAGAGGAAAGCCTTTAGCGCCGGATGTGGACCTGTCGGTAATCGCCAAATCCACGGCTGGATTTACCGGCGCGGATCTGGAAAATCTGCTGAACGAAGCGGCTCTTTTGGCCGCGAGGAAAAACCTGCATTCCATTACCATGCCTGAAATTGAGGAAGCCACTATTAAGGTGGTAATGGGTACGGAAAAGCGTAGCCATGTGATCACTGACAAAGAGAAAAAGCTTACCTCCTATCATGAGGCGGGACATGCGGTGGTTACCTATTACTGCCCCACTCAGGACGCGGTGCATCAGATTTCGGTTATCCCCAGAGGAATGGCAGGGGGGTACACCATGAGCCTTCCGGAGCACGACAAGTCCTACAGGGCCAAAAAAGAGATGCTGGAGGATATCCAGGTATTATTGGGCGGCCGTGTAGCGGAAGCGCTGGTGCTGGAGGATATCAGTACCGGTGCCAGCAATGATATTGAGCGAGCTACCGATTTGGCGCGGAAAATGGTGACTAAATATGGTATGAGCGATAAGCTTGGACCGATTGTGTTCGGTGCCTCGGAGTCAAATGAGGTATTTCTAGGCAGGGATTTTGGGCATACCCGGAACTATTCAGAAGAAGTGGCGGCTGAAATCGACGAGGAAATCAGCGCTATTATTACTACCGCCTATACGGAGACGGCTAATAAGCTGAATGAGCATATGGATAAGCTCCATGCGGTTGCCCAGTATCTGTTCCAGCACGAAAAGCTGGATGGGGAGCAGTTTAAGGCGATTATGGAAGGCCGTCCGGTGCCAGACGCTTCTGAAACCAGCCTGTTTACCAGTGCTTCTTCCTCCCAGGAATCAAATGAACTGAAAGGATCTCAGGACGGCGAACTGCCTCATTGACAGAGCAAAGCCAACCTGCTCTGCCAGCGGATAGGATAAGCTATGGCATATTCTGGATGCATCCAAGGTATGGCCATGTAAAGCCTAATACGAACAGCGCAAAC
>CALWMQ010000010.1 GCA_944382025.1 uncultured Clostridia bacterium
GAAGACCTCATGGCAAGGCGGAGCGCAGACCCGCCGACATTTTTTAGGTCTGGGCATGGCAATCCCTCCCGATTTCCGACATATGCCGATTATACTCTAATATCTGACATATGTCAACTATTTTGCGCTGTTCCTTGCCTATACGGTAGAAAAGAGGTAAACTGGATACATAGCCTAATTATAATATAAGGAGAGAATACCATATGGCAGAGGAAAACACCAATTGGGGACAGTCGGTGGGAGCGGTGGTTATCAGGGATGGACAGGTGCTGTTGGGACGCCACACCTACGGCCCGGGAAAGGGCCACCTTATTCTGCCTGGAGGATACGTGCTGAAGGGAGAAACTCCGCAACAGGCTGTGGCTCGGGAGGTATGGGAAGAAACACGTGTTCGTGTCCGGGCCGCACGGGTGGTAGGCATTCGTTTTAATATGAAGGATTGGTATGTACTGTTTGCTGCCGAGTATGTGTCAGGTATCGGGGAACCCGGTGATGAGGAAAACAGTGAAGTGGTGTGGCTGCCGGTGGAGGAAGCACTGGAGCGGGAGGATGTCCCCGACCTGACCAAGCGGGCTATTCAATCCGCCGTAGAGCATACCGGCTTAATCGCTATCCCTTTTGTCAGCAATGCCGCGGCGGGAAGTTATTCCTATTATGGATAAGGCTGAAAAGAGGTTTCATCCGCGGAAAACATCTGCCGGAGCGCATGACACATGGGAAGTTTTCGCTCGTCTTTTGAAAAAGGCAGCGTCTGGGAGCGCCCGCAGGACGGGAAACCGCGAGCAGGTGTTGGCGCCGAAGTCAAAACCGCCCGCCGCGAGCGCGGTGTGCAGCGGCTTTGGTGCCGCAGGGAAGGAGCGAGGGGCAAACCCCCGCTGTGCTCCCCGGAGGCAAAACCTCCCCCCAAAAAAGCAGGAGAGGCCTGCTGTACAGCAGGCCTTTCAGAGGACGGGATGATCAAGATGGAGAGCCCAGAGCGGCGGCAGCGAAGACGGTACACAGCCAACGGGTAAGGTCTTCCGCCTGCTGCCAGTCCATGGCGGAGATATTGAACTGTTCCATCGTATCATGGATTGTTTTGGCCTCGCCGGAAATGCTGACTGCCTCATCCAGCAGTTCCCGTGCGGCACGGCGGTTAAACGACAGAAGCTGGCGTTTCAGACGGAGTTTTTCCGTATCCACAAACCGTGCGGCGTGGATCCGGCGGTATACAGGGAAATCCGCCTTGTGCCATGGGTTGGAGGTAGTGAATCCCAGCCCCAGGGAAGGGATCAGCAGATGTTCCAGCTTGTCGTGGGGGGACAGGGGGCAGGCACAGGAAATAATGTCCAAACCGGCGTTTAACGCCCGTTGGCGCAGTTCGCTGAGCAGGATCCGGGAAGCGGCGCCGTAATCGTCCTCAATGGCATAGATGCGAGGACACAGGGCCTGCAGGGTTTCATGGAAAATAATCAGCCCATTGGGCGTGACGGCGCTGAGAAAGCGACGTTTTTCGGTACCGGTTTTCCCGGCAGAGCCGCCGAACTCCCGCATAGCGATCCGTTCGGCACAGCGTATCACCTTGGCCGTATCGGTGTATTCCCCCTGGATCCGGGCGCTGTCCCCCAGCAGAGAGGCGGCTGCGCCAAGAAATTTGCGGCAGCGGGCATGCAGGGCGCTATTGGCGTCGGAAGCGGCGATGATTTCGGCAGCCCGCTTATGTAACTGTACGGCATCCATGCAGCCGCCCAGGTGGACAATCTGTTCCACCGCCCCCCAGTAACGGGGTTCAATCACATGAGGCGCGGTGCCGTCAATGACGCACATTTTCAGTCCGGGGACAATGACCCCATCCAACGAGTTGGGATCGGAGGAACAGCAGATGACCTCCGTTTCCTGCCCCATTTCGTCCATGGTATCCAGGACCGCGCGCATCATGGAGGACTTTCCGGTCCCGGGCCCGCTTTTAATAATATACGCCTGCCAACCGTCCCGCCCGTCGTAAAGGTCATCCAGATAGCCTACAAAACCGGCAGGGGTGTTGGCACCTAAAAAGAAACGAATGGGTGCTTGAAATGCCAGCATGGTCATCCCTCCTGAAAATTGGTTGGCGGGGAACCCGCCCTCAATACAGGGTATTCCCATAGCGGCGTTTGGTGACAAAATCCATGGAAAAGGAGGAAATCCCCGAGAAAAACATCTCCGAACGGAGCCCTTGACAGAACTTTTCCCGGAATTATAATAAAAGGGTATATTGAGCGGTTGCCGGAAGGACGGGGAAAATATGGATAAAGAACGTATCAAAGCGGCTGTGCGGGAATTGCTGGTTGCCATTGGCGAGGATCCTGACCGGGAAGGATTGGTGGAAACGCCCCGGCGGGTGGCCGATATGTATGAGGAGATTTTCTCCGGGCTGGAGGAGGATCCCCGCACTCATCTGAAGATTTTCAATGAGAGCCAGCATGATGAAATGGTTACGGTCCGGGATATTCCTTTGTATTCCATGTGTGAGCACCATCTGCTCCCCTTTACAGGGGTTGCCCATATCGCGTATATCCCCCGGGACGGCCGGGTGATCGGCCTGTCCAAACTGGCCCGTATTGTCAACAGCTTTGCCCGGCGTCCCCAATTGCAGGAGCGCCTGACTGCCCAGCTGGCGGATTTTCTGGAGGCGGAACTGCATCCACAGGGGGTAGCGGTGATTATTGAAGCGGAACACTTGTGTATGACCATGCGGGGTATTCGGGCGGCCGGGGCTAAGACCCAGACCTCTGCTCTCCGGGGCCGTATGAAGGCGGACGCCCGTACCCGTACCGAGACCCTGTCCCTCCTGACCGGAAAGTAAACAGGCGACTCCTCCAAACGGGGGATAAGAGGGGGTTGCCCCTGGACCCACATCTCCCCTTGTGGTGCCCCAAATCGTCGCGCGCCGCGCTCGCGGCTGCCGATTTTGACCGCGGCTCCGTCTTCTGCCCGCGGTTTCCTGCCACATGAAAGCCAGCAGCTCCCAAAACCAACCTGCGCCGTGTCCACAGCTGCTGACATTGACCCCAGCGCCAACCCCTGTTCGCTGTTTTCCACCCCGCCGGCGCTCCCAGGCGTTGCCTTTTGTACGGGGTGGGCGAAAACTTTATGTGAATTTTTTGAGAGTGATCATCTGAGCCGCCTGTCCTACAGGCGGCTTTTCCGTATTTTAGAGGAGGGAGCTCCTTCCGGGAGGGAGCCTTCCCGGATTCCTTCTCTCTTTAG
>CALWMQ010000011.1 GCA_944382025.1 uncultured Clostridia bacterium
ATCTCCGATCGCCTAGGGGTAGCGCTTGTTAATGTGGCCAACTTGCTGGATCCCCAATGTATTTTGCTGGGGCATCAGGGAATATACTGGCCCCGCCGGTATATGGAACGTCTGGAACGCTTTGTAAACAACGGTATATTAGCCTGTGGCCATCGGACTATCCGGGTTGAGCCTGCGGCCTTTGGCGTTGACGCGCCCTTGATGGGAAGCGCTTGCCTGGTAGCGGCGGAGCTGTTTGAAGGGCGGTTTTCTCAGGATGCGGTGTAACCGTTTGTTTGATGAAAACAAGGGAAATCCATAGGCGGTACTGCTGTCTTGGGCGGAGGCGTGGGAGATACGCCGACCGTTTATGCTCAGTGGGATGGAACGAGGGCGGTGTCCCTGGTCCCCGCCTCCCCTTGCGGTTCCCAAAACCAACCTGCGCCGCGCTCGAGGCCGCCGGTTTTGACCGCAGCGCCAACCCCTGCGAACTGTTTCCCGCCCCGCAGGCGTTGCCTGTTGAAAAAGACGGGCGAAAACTTTTTGTGGGGTATTGTTGACCAATAGCTTTTTATAAAGCCAACAGCCTCCGGCAGTAGTTGCCGAAAGCTGTTGGTAACTTTATTGTCGATATTCACCGGTCATGGCGGCGGGATTTTAAATACACTCGGACACCGCCGGCAATGGCGCAGACCAGCACCAGGCCTCCGGCAATGCAGAGAAGGAGCATGGCGTCTGTGGGTAACTGCTGCTGAACCGGTTGGGTAGGAGTTTCTTCGGTTACTGATGCGGCAGAAAACATCCAGGCAATGTACTGGGAAGCGTCAGCCAGCTCACCGGTATAGGAAAAGTCGCAGCGCAGCTGAATCGTATAGGTTTTGGTGGCGCCTGATTCCAGTTCAAGATCAATCTGTAGCCCGTTTTCATCGTTGATCCGGCTATAAGGCCCGTCATACAATATTTTATCGCCGTCTTTGACAGTGATGGTCAGATGGTTCAAATATTCCAGGGCTTCCGGGTGATCGTAAGGAAGTGATACGGTGTCCAGGGTCATCTGGGCGGTCAGACCAGTGGTATTTTTCAGGATCAGGGATCCCTGGGTGTGAAGGGTCTGACCAGCCGGTACCTGAGGAAGCTCCCAGAAGGCAGGTTCGGCGGGTTCTTCGTTGATCACTCCGTTTTGCTGAGGAGTTTCCGACAGGGTATAGGCCTTTACAATTACGGGCTCCTCCGCGGTGGCAGGAATCCACAGTAAGGCAGCCAGAGACAGGGCCAGAAAGCCCGCCATGAATTTTTGATAATGCTTCATTTTGTCCGCCTCCTTATCGTTTCCGCCGCCAGCGTGTTTCGATGATACTGAGCACGATGGACAGTACCACAAACAGCACCAAAATAGTGATGATCAGGTACATAGCCCAGGTGGGCACACCGAACAGAGGGCTGGGCTTGTTGAGATCGAGGCGGGAAGCGGTGGTAGTAGGAGGGGGAGCGGTTACGGTGGTAGTGGTAGGGGAGGTAGGAACATAACCGGTAGTGGGTTCTGGAAGCGGATCCTCTGAAAACGGGTCAAGATCGTTGAACAGGCGTGTCACCTGTTCCGGTGTCAGGGCTACCTGATAGATAGCGGTATCGTCCAAAAGAGCGTTCAGGGTAGGGTTTTCCCAGATACCGGTACCGATTTTCATATTGGGGGCCTGCAGTTCCGCGATGGAGGTAACGATGAGATCGGAGGACCAAAGGCGGCCGTCGATATACAGCTGAATTTCCTGTCCGGTAGATACTACGGCGATATGATGCCATTCATTTTGAGGCAACCCGTAAGATTCCTGGCCATCCACTGCCGGGTTCCACTGTTCCACCAAGGTGCCGTTTTGGCCGCCCATATTGAAGCCCCAGTAGACACCATTGGGAATTTTCCCGTTTTCATCGACCCGTTCCGGATCCCGCAGAAACGGGGACATGGTAAACCACCGATCCTGGTTTCTGGCGATGGTGAACACCCGCTGGTTATATAAGGAATCGGGGGTTTCGGGATCCTTGGCACCCTGCCAATTGATCCAGGTGGCGAAAGAAAAGGCGTTGACTTTGATCTGAGCGCCGGCAACCTGCAGGTATTCGGATATACCGTCCAACTGGACGGCTTTCCCGTTACGGCCGTCCACCCAGGTCAACGCTTCCAGATCCTGTTTTTCACCCTCTTTATAAAAAGAGACGTATTCGGAGGTTTCCCCCGGCTCGGAGATGATATTCAGCTTATCATTGACGTAACCGGGCCGTCCGCCGGCGGCGGAGGCGGTGATGCCTGAGAAAAGAAGGACCGTCAGCAATGGCAGGGTCAGCCACTTTGCCAAAGCCATTTTGGGTTTCATCATATATCAAGACCAGCCTTTCCCGGAGACTACATTTCTATACAAAGGATAATCGCTATTATTTTCCCGCATATCGCCGTGTTTGTCAAGGTGTCCCAGTGCTTTCCCCAAATGAATTTACAAAAGAGGGTGTAGACCGCTTGTGGCATTCCACATTGCAAAGGCGGTTAGCCCGTGGTATACTGCTGATACAATGGAAAAGTGGTATTGAGGGGCATTGCCTGTTTCAATAAAGGCGCTTTTTCGCGTGATGCTCGTCTCCTTGGTTGGCGTTATGGGGCCTATGGCTTGAAAAATATAAGCGTTGATAAAAGAAAAATGTATGGTGTTTCACCGGCTGCCCATGATCAAGTGTCTTGGGAAAGAGGTGGCCGGGAAGCAGCTGGCAAAAATCCAGGAATAGGGATGCTGTTTGGATCGGCCATATAGCCCGGAGACGGATAGAGTGGGTCTGGGATAGAGGCACCCTACAATACATCAATGAATTGTAAATGGTAACGGCAGTTTCAAGAAAGGAGAGGTTTGATGGCCGATATAACCCGGGAAGACCTTTTGAGGATTGCTCATCTGGCCAAACTGTCGGTGGAGGAAAGCCAACTGGACAGCCTCGCCG
>CALWMQ010000012.1 GCA_944382025.1 uncultured Clostridia bacterium
GCGGAAGAAGTCCATTTGCGAAAAGGATGGTAATTACGCTGTCCACTAAATAAAACAGGAGTTTCAACCGTGCAGCTTTCACAATCCTCTCTCCTCTTCCTATTCGGATCTGAACACAGGAAAAACATGGAATAAAAGAATATTGTCAAGTCTGGCGTTTGCTTATAGATGCCTCTGACATTTCGCCAATTGTCCGGGGAAATAATATCCATTCTAGCGCCTGGTTGCAGGGTTGTTGCTCCTGTCGAGCCTCTGTGGCAAAGCTTCCCGCCGGTGGTTACCTTATTCTCCGGGAATGCCTTTATGGGCCTTTTTTTCTTTATTGAAGATAAACAGCTTGCTGAAAAAGTAGTTCATGATCATCACCATCACATTGGTAACGATCTTAGCGATACCGTTATGGATATGGAGCCCATTGACCAGCAGCAGCATTCCCGCCATATCCACCCCATAGGAAGCCAGGCGGGCGCCTACAAACAACAGAAACTCTCTCCAGGCCGCGGCAGCCGTAATAGTTTTGCTGCGGAATACAAACAGCTTATTGGTTACATAAGCAAACAGCACTGACAGCACCCAGGCGGTCGTATTGCTGATAATATTGACCACAGGATCCGCCATACCGGTCTGCGTCAGGGCTTTATACAGGGGAAGGTAGGAAAATATATTCACCAGGGTGGTCAGAACACCGAAAAGGACATAACTGACGGTCTCCCGGTTCAGAACTTTAGGGAATTTTTGCCAGGCCCACTGAAATACCGCCGTTCCCGCCAATACAGCCAGGCTAAAGGAGGTGTTGATAACACACTCACTGATCCTGGGCATCCGGCCGGGAATAAAGATCTGCAGGAGTTCCTGCACCACCGCTGTCAGCAGACACAAAGCGAAACTCAGCGCCAGGGAACTTCGGGGACCCAGCCCGCTGGCCCGGAACGCCATCAGGAAGAAAAATGCCAGCCCGCCAAACCCAATGAATACCACTCCATAGCAGGCCAGTTTCCCTATCAATTCCGCCCCATGGGCTGTAAGCCCCTCTTTGAGCATGGCGTTGACCGCTGCCGCGGCCGTCCGTCCCACCATGCTCAACAGCCGCGCCGCCACATCCGCACTTTGGAGCGACAGATAGATCATCATGCCCAGCCATAGTACTGCCGGAAGCCATGTACACAGCAGCCGGCAGGTACTCCGCCGCCTCTCCTGGGACTCCATTACGGCTTTCCTCCCTTGCCGGCGAAAAACTCCGCATCACCCTTTTCCATAATTCTCCATAAGGCGCACGCCACCCCGGATTGATCATAGGGCAGGGTCACCTGGTCCGCTGCCGCCTTGACGGCTTCCACCGCGTTTCCCATGGCTATACCTATTCCCGCACACTGGATCATATCATAGTCGTTCATACTGTCGCCGAAAGCAATGCTGTCCTCCCGTTCCATATGCAGCGCCTTCAAAACCCGGAGCATGCCGTCCGATTTGGAGCAGCCCGCCGGTACCGCCTCCGCATAATCGCTGTGCTCAATCAGGGAAAAATCCGCTCCCAGCATCTGCCGCAGAGTATCATCCGGCTTGGCGAAAATGGACAGCTTGGTAATCGCCTGGCCGGGAAACCTGTCGGTAAATTCTGTATAACTCCTTATGTCCGGCCAGTCGAAAGGACGGTTGAGGGAGCGGCCGACCTGAAACATACCCGTTTCCCCTTCCAGGATACACAGATCCCCGGACCGGGCAAAATACCGGATCACACGCTCCACAGCCTCCGATGAAAGCGTCTGTCTCCAGATAACCTTTTCTCCAATCCGGGCATAAGCCCCCGCACCGGCCACGATACCGTCAAAGCCAATGTCCAGGATAGACGAATACAGGAATCCTAATGACCGGCCCGTGTTAAGGAACACCTTGTTGCCGCGGCTCCGGAAAGCCCGGATTGCTTCAGTGTCCTCCTGAGACGGCGCCGCGTTGTGCACCGCCAGCGTGCCGTCCAGATCAAAAAAAGCGGCTTGGGGATGAGAAAGGGGCTTTGTCATTGATGTTCCTCCTGTATTCGCAGCAGCCGGGCAGCGTTCCCGCCCAGGATCGCGGCGCTGTCCTCTGGAGTAAAACGGTAGTCCTGTAAAAAGCGCCGGGTTGTTTCCACAGCCTTGTCCTGGCCCATCCAAGGGGAATCGGTACCGAACAATACCCGGTCCGTTCCCATTGCCCGGATGATCTGGGCGAACAAGGGCCATTGCTCCGGATATTCGGGGATGGCGTGGCTGGTATCAATATACACATTCAGTTGGGGCAGGATCTCCCCTGCCTCCTTCCACAGGTGATCCCCGCCCATATGCGCCAGGATCAGCCGGGTATCCGGAACCTTTTCCCGCAGGCGGGCTACCCGCTCCGGGGTACAGTGAACCGGAGGAGGCATGCCAATATCCACCCCGGCATGGAACAGCACGGTCAGCCCCAGCCGGCCGGCTTCTTTGACCACCTGAACCGTTTCCGGATCATCCACATAGCAGCCCTGGTATTCAGGATGCAGTTTGATTCCCAACAGTCCCAGGCCAGCCAGCCGTTCCAGTTCCTCACGCCACTCCGGGTTCCGGGGATGGACGCTTCCGAAAGAACGCAGTCCCGGCTCTCGATCCGCCAGAGCGGCGAAATCATTGATGGAATGGGACGGCTTGGCGGAGGTGGCGATAGGCTGGATCAGGGAAACCTGGATTCCCGCCTGTTTGCCGGAGGCCTGCAGCCCCTTCAGGGTACCATCGGTATGGGGCACCAGTTCTCCGTACAGATCCGCGAACCGGGCCGCGTTTTGCGTCAGCTGGGCCAGAGCCCCTGCCGCCAGCGGGTCCGGGAAAGCATGGGTATGAAAATCGATGATCATCATGTTATCCGCTTCCTAAAATATGTCAATTAAAACCAGTTAAGTCCGGGTCGCCCTCCTGATACAGGACAAACGGTGCATCTTCTCCCAAAACCTCCGTCAAGGCCTGATATTCGTGCACACTCCCGATAAAAGGCAGTATTTCCGGCCGCTGGGCCTCTTCCATCAATTGCAGCCGGAGATGGATATGCTCCAGCAGCAGCTTTGCTGTCCCATACGGGTTATTCGCCGGGTTCTCCAGGGTCTGGGAACCCACGGTAAGATAACTGCCCCACTGGGATGCGTAGATCAGGGGAGCCACAGACGGACTGCCGAAAGTCAGGGGATTGCCGCCGAAGGGGGTAGTGGCGTCTCCGGTCGCCGCCAGGGCCGGCAGATTCGTGATCAGACCGTCGCCCATCACCTCTTCCATGGAGGCGATAAAGGCGGACAGGATCTGGTCGCGTTTCAGAGAGGCCAAATCAGAGGAGCCATAATCGGCACTGTATTCCTGGTCAGGAAACTGGACCCCATCCACCATCAGCAGATCAAACCCCATCCCTTTCAGCTCCGAAGCCAGGGACACCATATAGCGGTGCGCCTCGCTGGAGCACGGGTTCATCCACGGCTTCCCGCCTTTGTCTGGGGCGGTGTCATGCCATACTGTGTTGGGCAAACCGCCTTCCACCCCTATCTTCACCGCCGCCAGGGCATAGGGGGCTATCTGGTCCTTGAAGGCATACAGGCGCGGAACCGGTACCATTTCTTTGTCCCGGATCCGCTGCGCCGCGGCGGTTAGAGCCTCCAGCGTTAGGGATGGGTCAGCCGACAGCCTGGATTTCTGGGTTTTCAGAACCGCTTCCGCCTGTTCAATGGCCGAGGCGTATTGAAGACATCCTCTGTCATCCTTCAGGTCAAACACCACTCCGTTAAATCCCGCGGCTTTCGCCTGATCCAGAAACCCATCCAAGCGGCTGCTATCCGCCAGCAGGGAAACCGGGATATATACCGCCCTCAGATTCCCGGCGCTTATCTCATCCGGATTTTGCTCAGCGGACTGGGTCGGGACGGTGGTCTCAGCCGTACTGGGCTCCTGGGTGCTTTCCCCGGGATCCCCATCTATCCCCCCTGATACGCCGGAAGATTCCGGACCTATCTTGGCCCCATCGGTCATCGCCCACCGGGCTGCCAGTATTCCGCCTCCCACCAAAATGATGGCGGCCAGCCCATAGCCCAGCGCCTTCAGCGGTTTGGTATTGCGTTTGCGAAACACATTATGCCCTCTCCGGCGAAGCTTCTTAGCCAACTCTCATCACGCCTTTCGGTTACAGCTTAATGATGCAAACCTCAGAAAAAGTTAAACACCCGGTTGAATCCCATCAGGGCCAATGCCAGAATCCCCATATAGACCAAGGTTGCCGGTAGCCCCCGGAAGGAATGGGGCATATCCGGGTTATCCAGCCGTTCCATCCCCTCTGCGGTCAGCCAGGACAGCAGCAGGAATCCGCCGCAGGATCCCAGCGCCAATCCCACCGCGCTGAGGATACCCACTTCAAACTGATAATTGATTACCAGCGCAATACCCACTACTACATTATTCAGGGCTGCCAAAGGCATCAGCCGGTGGGTACGCTGATAAAACTCCGGCATCCACCGCCGGGTGACCAGGGTTACCGCCAAATACCATCCCGCGGCGATCACGATAATCACGGCGGGACGAAGCATCTTAACCGCCCAGCCGGTACCCAGCAGTCTGTCCAAAGGATAAAAAGCCAGTACCGTCAGCACCGAAAAACCGGTCAGCAGACCTCCAAAAACCCAGATATCCCCTGGCCGGCGGATTACACGGAGCATAATAGAGGTGCCAAACCCTGTTGTCAAAACCAGGTTCTGCACCAGCGCGGTAACCAGCAGGAATAACATCATCTGTCCGAAGGCACTCATACCGGATCCTCCTTACCAGCCGTTTTCCTGTCCGCAAAGCTCTTCACCCATTTCAGGAACGCCGCCATGAACCCCAGCAGAATAAATCCCGCAAAAGGCTCCACCGCTTCCGGCAGAAGCAGCCGGAAACCCAATGGTTTACCCCAGAGGGTGCCGAACGCCGCCATTTCCCTCAGGCCGGACACCACGCAGATAGCCAGGCCAAACCCCAATGCGGATCCCAGGGCATCCACCAGTGCCGCGGCAGGGCGGTTGCTGACTGAAAAACCTCCTGCCCGGTAGGTAAAGATGGTATTGACCGCCATCAGAGGTAAAAACAGATATAAAGAGGCGTACAGTTCATGAGATACCCACTGGTCCACCACCAGGGCGGCCAGTATCAGCAGCAGGGAAGCCGCTACAGTATATACCGGTGGCCTGAGCCAGGAAGGAATCCGGCTGCCCCACAGGGACATGCAGAGGCTGGTTGGCAGCAGCACGGCGGCGGTACACACCGTTAGAGCTACTCCATATTTCAGGTTGATGCCGATAGCGACAATGGGGCATAGGCCAATCGCCTGGACCAAAACAATATTCTTGGAAATAAAGGTATCTAAAAAAATTCCCGCCAGTTCCCGTAGGCCTAAAAACGATTTTTTCATTGAACCGCCCTCCTCTCCATACGCTCCTGCAGACGCCTCCGCAGGGTATATACCAGTCGCCAGCACCAACGGTCAATCACCGGCGCCAGCGCGTTCACAAGGAGTACGGCGAAAAAGGCGGTACAGGGGAACTGGTCTGAGCGGCCGAAATGCCGCATGGTCATCACCAGCACACCTGCCAGGATACCGTAAACCACCCGGCCCAGCCAGTACCGGGGAGCGGTCACCGTATCGGTCAGCAGATAGATACCGCTGAACAGCAGCATACCGGAGCATAACTCCATGAGGACGCTGTTGCCCACCCCGCCGGAAGTACGGGGGAACAAGGCAGCCCCGGCGGCACAGGTCAGAAGATAGGGAAGCACAATCAACGGGGAAGCGGTGTGCCGGGCAAACAGATACAGCATACAGGCAAGCTGTACGGCAATAGCCGTGGCGCCAATAGGCCCCGCGAAATTCCCCTGCAGCAGTGTGATCCAATGATAGGATATCTGGGCGCCGCTGTTCAGCTGTTCCGCCGGCGACAGGGCGGTAATCACCCCTGCCGTATCGCCCAGAGGGATGGGAACATTCAGGCCTGGATCCGGATAGGTGAATACCCGTGTGGGGAAGCATACCGCGCATAAAGCCAAAGCGGCAGCCGCGGGATGGAAAACATGGCGGCCTGTCCCTCCAAAAGGCATCTTTACCACCAGAATAGCGAAAGCCGCCGCTACAGCGGGGACCCAATAGGGGGTAATAGGGGACATCATGGCGCCCACCAGGCCGCCGATCACCGCAGCGTTGCCATCCGCCACCGTGGGGCGTCGGCGCATAACCAGGCTGCCCAGAAGCTCGCACACTACCGCCGTTACCAGTCCCGTCAGCACCAGCAGTACCGGACGCAGACCATAATATATCGAAGAGAAAATGCATAGGGGCACCAGTGCTATCAGCAGATCCAGCGACATATACGCTACCCGCTCTGTCTGGCGCAAATGAGGCGCTTCCGCCTTTTTAAGTTTCATCCTCTTCCCCCCAATCCAGGAATATTGTCCCATGGGCATGGGCGGCCTCAGTCACCCGAAGGGCTACCTCCCGCCCGCTGGGGCATACGTAAGAGCAGGCGCCGCATCCGTCGCAGTCCTCAGGGTGAAGGCCGGCCAGACGCTCATAGTGCATATTTTCAAGCCGCCGTACGATTTCACTGGGAAGAAGCCCGGCATGGCACACCTTGGCGCAGCGGCCGCAGCCGATACACACCGTCGGTGTTAAGGTGACCGGCCGGACTTTCAGTGCCAGGATACAGGTCATCCCCGGCAGTACCGGCAGTTCCGCGCTTTCCGCTGCCCGCCCGGTCATCATATCACCCAAAATCAGGTAGGCCGGCTCCTGGGAAAGCCCGCAATGATCCAGAAGATTCTGTACCGGCGTGCCAAAAGGCACGTAAAGGTTCTGCGGGGTGGCCACCGCGTCCCCGGCAACGGTAACCACCGCGCCGCAGTGGGGTTTGCCATAGGCGGCCGCCCGGTACAAAGCCAAGCATGCCTGTACCCCTATACGGCATACCCTGGCGCTCATGGGCAGGGCATCCGCTCTTTTTTTGCCAAGCGGCGTCCGGTAGCGGCGCGCATATTGGGTCACCGGGTACCGGTTTGGGACCTGGAACAGCCGGTGTTCCCCCAGGCGCTGGGCAAGCGGACGCCGCCGTTCCGGGGACAGAAACACAGCCGTATGATATCCGGAGGCTCCCACGCAGGAAGCGGCCAGTTTCAGGCCGTCCTGTACCCGTTCCGCTGACAGGTTGAGCACCGCCCAGGCGCTGGAAGCGTAAGGCTCCGGCTGAGTGCCGTCCGCTACCAGAAAATCACAGCCTTCTTCCCGCCACTGGGACAGCTTGGTATGTAACGGAATTCCATCCAGTTCATCAATAATGCCCGCGTCCCGGGCGATTTTCAGCAGCTTGTCCGGGCCCAGCTTATCCAAATTGGCAGGCTTTCCTTCCTCATCGCCCTCTACTGCCAGCACATCGATCACCGCACAGTCCAATTCCCCGTATAAAGGATGGCTGATCACCCTGGTACCGCTGAATACCCCGGTCACACTGGACGCCAGCGGCAGTTCATCCTGGGATTCCGGCTTGGTTAGGGGGCTCCCCCGCATAACCGTTTCATACAATCCGCAGACCGGTCGGATCTCCTCCGTGCCGTAGGACAGCGGCAGGGTTACACGCTCTACGCGGCTGAGTCTCGCCACATCCCGTGACGCGGCAGGTTCTTTGTTCTGGGGCAGGCGAATGCCCCGATTGGTGTGGACAGGCATGCTGTCAACCGCCTTTCTATTCAGCATTCTTCCCCGGCGCAACGGCTCTGGGAAGGTCGAAATGTTCCAGTTTTTGGCCTCTTGCAAACGGCTGGTCCCGATAATATGATAGTACTAAGGGCATGAGGGAGGAACCCTCTGCCCGGCTGGAAACATCCAGCCGCGGCCCATTTTAACGGGGCCGGAATTTGCCTTGGGCAACCAAAGGAGGAGATGCGGCCGTGCGGATGGAACCAATGGATAACGGCTGTTTGAAGATATGGCTGAATACAGAGGATATGCAGGCGTTGAACCTGCGGTTTGAAACCATGGATATTCGGGATCCTGCGACCCGGGAAGCGATAGCCAAGCTGCTGCGGGCCGCTGAGGAGCAAACCGGGTTTCACGCGGCCAACGGCCTTTTGGTAGAGGCTTTGCCTCTGAATGAAGGCTGCCTTTTGCTGCTGACGCCCGGCAGCAGCACCGGCGGCGAACGCCCTGGTTCCCATCGCCTGCGTATGGTAAGGGCAGGCGGTCCTCTGGTCTACTCCCTGGCCGGGGTGGATCAGCTGTTCCAGCTGGAGCATGGCTGGCAACGGTTCCGCCGGCCTGAACGGACAGGTTCCGGGTTTCGGGAACCCGCCACCTCCCTGTTCCGTTTTGGAAACCAGTACCGGCTGGTGGTGTATCCCAGCTTTATCGTCCCCAAAGGCATGCGCAGCATGCTGTCGGAATTCGGCACCCTGGTAGGCGAGGGCGATGCCGCCGCCGCTTATACGGCGGAGCATGGCCAGCCGCTGGCTGTTGGGGACGCGATGGACCGTTTGGCGGGGCTCCGTTGAGCAGGTTAGCCGCGTCAACGGTGAAAAACCAACTGTAGCCGCGCCGGGAAAACCCTGGCGCGGCTGCTTGTTTTACAGGGTATGAAGTTCGTTGACCAGACTTTGGGGATCGTTGGCGTTGAACAGGGCACTCCCTACTACCGCCACATTGGCTCCGGCCTTGGCTACCAGGGGAGCGGTTGCCGCCCCAATACCGCCGTCCACCTCAATATCCACCCGCAGGTCACGCCGGTCAATCTCCCGGCGCAAGCCGCTGATTTTGGGGAGCATATCTTCCATAAACTTCTGGCCCCCGAAGCCAGGCTCCACCGTCATCACCAGCACCATGCTCAGCTGGTCCAAATACGGGAATACCGCTTCCGCCGGCGTAGCGGGCTTTAAAGTCAGGGCAGCTTTCTTTCCTTTTGCCTTGATGACGTCCAGGGTCTCCTGGATCGGGGAGGAACATTCCATATGGAAATTGATAATATCGGCCCCGGCATCCGCGAAAGCGTCCACAAGCCGCAGCGGATACTGCATCATTAGGTGCACGTCAAAGGGGAGGTCGCTCACCGGGCGGAGCGCGGCGATCACCGGCGGGCCGAAGCTGAGATTGGGGACGAACACTCCATCCATGACATCCAGATGCACCATATCCGCGCCGGAATCCTTTACAAAGCCCATTTCCTGTTCCAGATGGGCATAATTACAGGTCAGTATCGAGGGAGAAACCTTCATCAGGGGATCGCTCCTTTCCATTCCGTAGCACACAGCCGTCTTTCCGCGGCTTTTCCGGTGCCAAGCAAAAATCCCGGCCGGTCAGGGCCGGAACCATCATTTTATTTTACCTGATTCTCCGGGAAACGTCAACCCGGCAGCTATCATACAGCCGGAGCGGCGGCCCCGGCAGGGGGCTTAGTCATCCCCCAGCTTGAGGACCGCCATAAAGGCTTCTTGGGGCACCTCTACGCTGCCCAACTGCCGCATCCGTTTCTTACCCTCCTTTTGCTTTTCCAGCAGCTTTTTCTTCCGGGTAATATCGCCGCCGTAGCACTTGGCCAAAACATCCTTCCGCAGGGCCCGCACCGTTTCCCGTGCGATAATCTTTCCCCCAATGGCCGCCTGGATAGGCACCTCGAACAGCTGGCGGGGGATATTGTCTTTCAGCTTCTCACATAGCCGCCGAGCCCGGGCATAGGCGTTTCCCGCAAACACAATAAACGAAAGAGCGTCCACAATCTCCCCGTTGAGCAGAATATCCAGCTTCACCAGATCGGATTTCAAATATCCCTTCAATTCATAATCGAAGCTGGCATAGCCCTTTGTCCGGGATTTCAGCGCGTCAAAGAAATCATAGACGATCTCATTCAGCGGCATCTCATAATGGATATCCACCCGGGTGGGATCCAGATATTTCATATCCTTGAATATGCCCCGGCGCTGCTGGCACAATTCCATAATATTGCCCACATACTCATTCGGGGAAAGAATATGGGCATCCGTGATGGGTTCTTCCGCCGTCTGGATATTGGCAGGATCAGGGTAATTGGTAGGGTTATCAAT
>CALWMQ010000013.1 GCA_944382025.1 uncultured Clostridia bacterium
AACACAAGCGAAAGGAAGATGCCCCGTGAACCATAAAAATGTGGAATTGCTCAACTATATTTCCAAAAACACCGAGATGGGGAAAAGTTCTATCAAGCAGCTTCTGGAAGTGGTGAAGCATCCGGAATTCCGGGAAACAATAGAATCCCAGTATCGGGAATACGACGAGATCTACGATCTGGCTCATCAAGCCCTGGAAACCCGCCACGAGGAGGCTAAAAACGTAAACCCCATGACCAAGATCTCCTCCTATATCATGATCAATTTCAACAACCTGACGGATGGTTCGGAATCCTCTATGGCGGAAATGATGCTCAAAGGCAGCAATTCCGGTATCATCGAGATTACCAAGCACCTCAATGATTTGGGCGACCAGGTAGAACCGGATGTGAAACAATTGGCGGAACGGCTGTTGAAATTTGAAAAACGAAATGTGGAGGAACTGAAAAAGTTTCTGTAAACGGATCGTAGTAGAACCTGTTATGAAAAAGCGGGCATCCTTACGGAGTTTGACGTCCTAAGGATGCCCGTTTTTGCTTGCCGCTGTTGCAGGTCCGCTTTAGCTGACTGCCCGGCATATAATATGCAGGGGCCTGTCCGCAGAGCGGATGCCTTTTGGGGCGGGATCAGGCCTTCGAAAGACAGTGCCATATCGCTCGACCCCTGACAACTCTATGAATCATTACTCTCCACGGATGCGTACACCGCCGTATTTCAGTAACCTTCTTTACGGCGCTGAGTCCGCAGGCTCTGGCGGCGTTCCCCCGCCTCCCATTCCGCTTTCTCCGCCTCCCCTTCCGGCAGAAGCCGTGGAACTTCTACTGGGTTTCCTTCCTCGTCCAGCGCCACCAGCACCAAATAGGCCCGGTTTACTACCGTCCGCTGGCCGGCCAGGGTTTCCACATACGTATCCACCCGTACTTCCATGGACGTACGGCCAACATGGGTTACACGGCCAACCAGAACCAATGTGTCATTCACATAGGCCGCTGCCTTAAACTGCAGATTATCAATAGCGGCGGTGGTCACATTGCGTCCGGAATGGCGCCGGGCTACCACTCCCGCCACCACATCAATCCATTCCACCAGCTTCCCACCAAACAGGCGGCCCGCCCCATTGATGTGTTCCGACATAAGGATCTGTATCTGTTCGGTACGGGAATCCGCTACCCGTTTGGCTTCCATAGAGATCACTGCCTTCCTAATGGAATCGAATCCTCTTCGTAAAACGCCTTTTCAATCAGGCATACCGCATGGGCGGCGATACCATCCCCTGATCCGGTAAACCCAAGCCCTTCTTCTGTGGTAGCCTTCACACTGACCTGCCCCATATCTATGTGGCAGGCGGCCGCCAGCTTCCGGCGCATCTCGGGGATATACGGTTTCAGTTTCGGGGCCTGGGCCAGGATGGTCGCGTCAATATTCACCACCGTATATCCCGCTTCCCGAACCTTCGCCATGGTTTCCTCCAGCAGCATCAGGCTGTCCGCATCCTTGAACCGGGGATCTGTATCGGGGAAAAGTCCTCCTATATCCCCCAGTGCGGCAGCTCCCAACAGAGCATCCGCCACTGCGTGAGCCAATACATCCGCGTCGGAATGCCCCAACAGGCCTTTTTCATAAGGGATATGCACGCCTCCCAAAATCAGCTTACGGCCCTGGGTTAACCGGTGTACATCATATCCATGCCCCATTCTCATACCCAATATCCTCCGTTGCGCCGATTTTTTTTGCAATAGGGCTTCCGCAAAAACTATATCCTCCGGTGTGGTGATTTTCAGGTTGGTATACGCCCCTTCCACCAGCTGAACCCGGAAGCCCTGATGCTCCATCAGCTGGCAGTCATCGGTAAAATCCAGCCCCTCCATCAGTGCCTGTTTCATAGCCATCCGGTAAGCGGATATTTCAAACACCTGGGGGGTCTGGACGGTCCACAGGAACTGTCGATCCGGCGTACCGGTAACCAGCCCATGGTTATCCGCCTGTTTGATGGTATCCTTAGCTCGGACCGCCGCGGCGGCAGCCCGGACCTGGTAAGCGGCCTCTACTACACGGTCAATATCCTCCGGCTGGATCAATGGCCGGGCCCCGTCATGAATAGCCACAAAATCCGTCCCTTCCGGAAGCGCTTCCAGCCCGGCTGCCACCGATTTCTGCCGGCTGTCCCCCCCGGAAACCACCTGGGCCAGTTTACGGATATGGAAATTTGCCGCCCCCGCTTTTATAAATTCCATATCCTCCCGGCGGGCCACAACCACTACCGCATCAATCGTCTGGGCGGCCTCAAATGCCAGCAGTGTCCGGAAAATGACGGGAATCCCCAGCAGAGGGATCCTTTGTTTCGGCTGCCCCATCCGGGTAGAGCCTCCCGCGGCTACCACAATGGCGGCGGTCTGCCTCTTTTCCATCACTTGTCACCCTGCCTTCCCTCTTAGATAAACTCAGTATACCGGATTTCTTTCCTAAAAACAACCGCCATCCTGTTTTATGTTTCGTCCACGCCGCCGGCCCGTAAATCACCTTTGGCGGACAAGAGGCCTCCACAGGGCAAAAATCCTCTTGCAATGCAGGGAAAACGTGATATAATAATTTTAATATGTTACGCAACGCCTTGATGGAGAAAGTACGCCACCCATCCCCTACGCCAGAGAGGACCGTCACCGGCTGAAAGCGGTCTGTGGGAGACTTGGCGGAAGTTCCCTCCGGAGCGGCGGCGCTGAAACCCGGGTTCCCGGGCGGGTAGGCGTCGACGGTTAGGCCCCGTTACCGGCCGTGAAAAGTGCCCGTTGATGTTTGGCTTCGGGAATTTGGGTGGTACCACGGAGTTTTTTAGCCTTCGTCCCTTTTGGGGACGGAGGCTTTTTTGTCGTTTGTGGTATTCATATCCCCATATGACCGGCGTTGCCTCCTCCGGCAGCGCCAAACCGGTCTGGGTCGGCTGGAACCGGCCTGGCCCTCCTTACCGGACATCCCTGCCCCTTGCTCTTTAGCATCATGGCTTTGCGTATACCACCCCCATAACTTCCTGTTATAGCATACACCGGAATGTTTGAATCGATTGGAAAGGATTTGAGGTAGCATGAAAGAAAAATTGGAAGCCCTGCGCCAACAGGCGCTCCAGGAACTGGAAACCTTACACACCCCTAAGGAACTGGAAGAATTCCGGATCCGGGTGATGGGGAAAAAAGGCCCCTTGACCGAACTGCTCCGCGGTATGGGTTCCCTGCCGGCCGAGGAACGCCCCCAAATGGGCCAGCTGGTTAACCAGCTCCGGGCACAGCTGGAAGAAAAGCTCCATGAGAAAGAAGCCGCCGCTCAAACCGCCCTCAAGGAACAAAAACTCAAGGACGAGGCTCTGGATATTACCCTTCCCGGCAAAGCCGCCAAAACCGGTGGGCTCCATCCCCTGAACATCGTGCTGGAGGATATGATTGACATCTTCCAATCCATGGGCTTCGATGTGGTTGACGGCCCCGAGGTGGAAACGGAACACTATTGCTTCGAAGCGCTGAATGTGCCTAAGGACCATCCTGCCCGGGACATGCAGGATACTTTCTATCTGGGAGACGACCTGCTGCTGCGTACCCAGACCAGTGCCGCCCAGATCCGCGTCATGGAACAGCGCAAGCCTCCTATCCGTATCATCTGCCCCGGCCGGGTATTCCGGGCTGACGAGGTAGACGCTACCCATTCCCCGGTATTCCATCAGGTGGAAGGCCTGGTGGTGGACAAGGGGATCACCATGTGCGACCTGAAAGGGGTCCTGGAACAGTTCGCCCACGAGATTTACGGGCCCGATACCAAGGTGAAATTCCGCCCCTCCTTCTTCCCCTTCACCGAACCCAGCGTCGAAGTGGATGTCTCCTGCTCCGAATGCGGCGGTAAAGGCTGCCGGGTCTGCAAAGGCTCCGGCTGGATTGAAATCCTGGGCGCCGGCATGGTTCATCCCCGTGTGCTGCGGGGATGCGGGATCGACCCGGAGGTATATTCCGGTTTCGCTTTCGGCATCGGCCTGGACCGGCTGACCACCACCCGGTACAAAATCAGCGATATCCGCCTCCTGTTCGAAAACGACCAGCGTTTTCTGGAACAGTTCGATTGAAACCTCTGTGTGGAAAGGATGAGATCAAAATGAAAATTTCTTTGAGCTGGCTGAAACGCTATGTGGATATCGATGTCCCTGTTGAGGAACTTTGCGATAAAATGGTGATGAGCGGTTTTGAGGTGGAAAGCATTGAGGATCTATCCGCCTCTATGAGCAATGTGGTAGCCGCCCGGATCCTGAAGCTGGAAAAGCATCCCGACGCTGACAAGCTGCAGGTCTGCCAGATGGATATAGGTGCCGGAGAACCCATCCAGATCATTACCGGCGCGGATAACGTATTTGAAGGGGCTCTGGTTCCCGCTGCCCTGCATGATTCCCACCTGCCCAATGGGATGCACATCAAAAAAGGAAAACTGCGGGGATTACCCTCCAACGGTATGCTGTGTTCCGGTGGGGAACTGTGTCTCAAGGACGCCGACTATCCTGGCGCTGAGGTAAACGGTATCCTGATTCTTCAGGAGGACTGCCCTCCCGGTACCGATATGCGGGAAATCCTCCACATGGATGATATCGTGATTGATTTCAAGATCACCGCCAACCGTCCCGACTGCCAGAGCGTCCTGGGCGTGGCCCGGGAGGTAGCCGTGGCCCTGAAGAAACCCTTTCATCCTCCTGTCCCCGCCTATCAGACTACCGGTGGGGATATCCATGACCATATCGCCATCTCGGTGGAGGATTATGACCTGTGTCCCCGCTATCTGGGCCGGGTGGTGAAAAACCTTCGGATCGCTCCCTCCCCCGATTGGATGAAACAGTGCCTGCGGGGAGCCGGTATGCGCCCCATCAACAATATCGTGGACATTACCAATTTTGTTATGCTGGAAACCGGTCAGCCCATGCATGCCTTCGACCTGCGGGACGTACGGGGCCGGCAGATCATTGTCCGCCGCGCCACGCCCGGCGAACAGATTACGACCCTGGACGGCAAGGAGCATACCTTGACCGGGGATATGCTGGTGATCGCGGACGGAGAGGCGCCTTCCTGCCTGGCGGGCATTATGGGCGGCCTGGACAGCGAAATCAAGGCTGACACCAAGGATCTGTTCCTGGAATGCGCCAAATTCCGCCGGGACAGCGTGCGGCGTACCGCCCGGGCATTGGGCATGCGTACCGAGTCTTCCGCCCGGTTTGAAAAGGGCGTGGATACCCTGGGTGTCGCCTACGCCATGGACCGTGCCCTGCAGCTCATCAGCGAGCTGGATGCCGGGGATATTATCGATGGGGCTATCGACCGGAATCAGGGCCTGCCGGAGGAACGGGTTATCACCGTGACCACCGACAGCATCAATGCCCTGCTGGGTGTCCAGGTACCGGAAAACACCATGGTCGAAATTCTCAACTCCCTGTGTATCCAAACGACCCTTTCCGGGCATACTCTCACCTGCAGGGTTCCCTCCTTCCGGGACGATGTGGAAGGCCGGGCCGACTTGGCGGAGGAGGTTATGCGGGTCTATGGCTATGACCATATCGTCGGCACCCCTATGCGGGGGGCTGTGGTCCGTGGCCGGAAGCTTCCGGAACGCCTGTATACCGACAGAATTAAACAAATCTTAACCGCTCAGGGTATGCGGGAAATTACGACCTATTCCTTCATCAGCGGCAAAGCTGTGGATACCCTGCGTCTGCCTGAGGACGATAAACGCCGCCAGGCCATAACCTTGATTAATCCTTTGGGAGAAGAATACTCTACCCTGCGTACCCAGCTTGTTACCAGTATGCTCACCGTCCTGTCCACCAACGCCAGCCGTAAAATCCCTGCCGTCCGGTTCTTTGAGGTGGGCAAGCTGTTTGAAGCCAAATCCCTGCCCCTGACCCAGCAGCCCGATGAAGTACCAGCCCTATGTCTGGGGCTCTACGGCAAAGAGGAGGATTTCTTCACACTCAAAGGGATTGTGGAAACCCTGCTGAACCGGCTGGGCCTGGACGCGGAATATACCCGCTCCAGTGAGCCTTATCTCCATCCCGGACGCCAGGCTATGGCCCTCACCCACGGCGAGGCCCAACCGATTACTGTTTTCGGTGAGGTGCATCCCGATACCGCCGCCCAGTACGGCTTGGAGCAACGGGTATATGTGGCTGAGATACAGCTGCGCCCCTTGTTTGCCGCCGCTGAAAACAAAAAGGTCATTTATCAGCCTCTCCCCCGGTTCCCAGGGGTGGAACGGGATCTGGCGCTGGTGTGCGAT
>CALWMQ010000014.1 GCA_944382025.1 uncultured Clostridia bacterium
CTACAACCTGGCTAAATTCCTGGTGGATGACGTGATCTACAATAAGCCAATGGATCTGACCATCGCTGATCGGGAAATGCTGTGGACGATTATCCCGGACCGGATTATCTACCGCTATATGGCGGACGGTCCCCTGAAAGACAAGGCCCGCCGCTTGATCCGGGAAGGTAAAATCTGCCGGTCCCTATACTACAAGCCCGATATGAACTGGCACCGCTGGGTGTATTTTCGTAAAAATCAGCTGAGTTATTACAAGAAGTATAAAAAATACTTTGGGAACAAAGGACTGCATGAATGAAAAGTTTAGGTGTAATCGGCGGACTGGGCCCTATGGCTTCCGCCTATTTTCTGGAATTGCTGATCCGGATGACCGACGCTAAAACCGATCAGGATCATCTGGATGTGATCCTGTTTGACCGCCCTGCGGTGCCGGATCGAACCGCCTATATCCTGGGTCAGAGCAAGGAAAGTCCCTTGCCTGCCATGATCGAAACCGCCCGCGCTTTGGAAAGCCTGGGAGTCTCCAATATCGCCGTGACCTGTATCACCTCTCATCACTTTTTCCGGGAGCTGGCCGCGGCGGTACACATTCCCCTGCTGAATATTGTCCGGGAAACCGCCGCCTATCTCCATGGCCACGGCATACGCAAAGCCGGTATCCTGGCCACCAGCGGTACAGTGACCACCCGGCTGTTCCAGGAGGCGCTGGAAGAGGCCGGCCTTGCCTGGGAAATCCCCTCGCCTCAGGGCCAGACCCAGGTCATGGATCTGATCTATAATCAGGTCAAGGCAGGTAAACCCGCTGATCTGGAAGAGTTCCGCGCCGTGTCCGACGAGCTGCGGGCCAAGGGGTGTGAAAGCCTGATTCTGGGATGTACCGAGTTGTCCCTGATCAAGCGGGATCACCTGATCGGATCCGGTTATCTGGATGCCCTGGAGGTACTGGCCTGCGCCTGCCTGCGGGAATCGGAAGCTCCTATGAAGCGGGAATGGGCCGACCTTTTGCGGGAACGTCCACCTGTCCGTATTTGATCCCCCACAGGACACTGTCTCAAGAGGCGTTTCCACACAGGACAGCTGGGCGGCCGCGGCCTTTCCTGCATGTTTCAGGCTGGGCAAGCGCCGTTTCGTCAGCTCCCCGCCGTCTTGGGCATGGCTCTTGGGCCTACGGCTTTCCGGAGGGCCCCCCACTTTTGTACCCTGTCTGCCGGGTTTATCCTTCCTTTCCCGGCCAATACTTGTATCAATCCCCTATGATTTTCCCACAGGAAAGGTTTGTGTGCGCTTATGTGCGGTTTCGCAGGATTTTTCACCGGCTCCACTCCTTCCGGATACCAGCCGGATACGGATGCCCAGCGGCGGCAGGTCATTAAAGCGATGGCGGACCGGATTATCCACCGGGGGCCGGATCAGGAGGATTACTATGTGGACAGCCAGGTAGCCCTGGGCTTTCGCCGCCTGTCCATTATCGACCTGGAAGGCGGCAGCCAGCCGATCCTCAATGAGGATGGCTCCAAGGTGCTGGTATTCAATGGAGAGATCTATAATTATCAGGCCCTGCGGGAGGAGCTCCTGCAAAAAGGCCATCAGTTCAAAACCCATACCGATTCGGAAGTTCTCCTCCATGGATACGAGGAATACGGCGCCGATCTGCTCCAGCGGCTGCGGGGCATGTACGCCTTTGTCATCTGGGACAAAACCGCGGGACGGCTGTTCGGCGCCCGGGATATCTTCGGTATCAAGCCCTTTTATTACTATCAGCGGGATGGACTGTTCCTGTTCGGATCAGAAATTAAGTCCTTCCTCTCCCATCCCGGATTCGTCAAGGAACTCAATGAGGAACGGCTCCCGGAATATCTGTGCTACGAGTATATCCCCAACCGGGAAACCATGTTCCGCAACGTATACAAACTGCTCAATGGGGAGTACTTTGAGTTTGACGGCAGCCAGCTGTCTATTCATAAGTATTATGATGTGGCGGATCGGTTCCGGGCGGATGAATCGAAAACCCTGGAACAGTGGGAACAGGCCATCACCGATGAGTTTACCGAATCGGTGCGGATGCACAAAATCAGCGATGTGGAAGTCGGCTGCTTCCTGTCCAGCGGCGTGGATTCCAGCTACGTGGTTAAAGAGGTTTCCAAGGTTGCCAAGGATGTCAAAACCTTTTCAGTGGGCTATGCCGAGGAGCAATACAGCGAACTCCCTTACGCCCAGGACTTCTCCCGGGTGATTGGTGTGGAAAATATATCCAACCTGGTTTCCGCCGACCAGTTTTTCGACATGGCGGGAAAAATCCAGTATTTCATGGATGAGCCTCTGCCCAATCCGTCGGAAATCCCCCTGTTTTTCCTTGCCCAGAACGCCGCTCGATATGTGAAGGTGGTCCTGTCCGGGGAAGGCGCCGACGAGCTGTTCGGCGGGTATCCCATGTACCTGGAGGGCGGTCATTTCCAACAATACAGCCGCATCCCCCTTCCTCTGCGGAAGGCCGCGGCCGCTATCGCCCGCCGGCTGCCGGATTTCAAGGGGAAACGTTTTATCATCCGGGGCGCTATGCGGCCCTATGAGCGGTTCATGCGGGCCAATTATGTCTATTCCCGGGAGGAACGGAACCATTACCTCAAAAAAGATTACCAGCCCAAAGACCCTGTGCTCTATGCCAAGCCCTATTTTGACCGGGTGGCCGGGCTGGACGAGCCTACCCAGCTCCAATACGTGGATATGCAGACCTGGATGCTGTACGATATCCTGCAAAAGGCCGACCGGATGAGTATGGCCAATTCTTTGGAACTGCGGGTGCCGTTCCTGGATAAAAAAATGCTGGAACTGGCTGTTACCATTCCGGCCCGCTACCGCGCTCACGGCGAAGTGACCAAAGTCGCCTTGCGGGGCGCCGCCATTCGCCAGATCCCTGAACGCACCGCTAACAAAAAAAAGCTGGGTTTCCCCTCCCCGCTCAGCGACTGGCTGATGCAGGATAAGTATTATCAAATGGTGAAAACGGCTTTCTCCGGCGATATCGCCGCCCGGTTCTTTCATCAGGACGCCATCCTTCAGCTCCTGGAGGATCATAAAGCCGGACGGGCTCATAATATGAAAAAAATTTGGAGCGTTTACAGTTTCATCCTTTGGTACGAGCAGTTCTTTGTTCTCAACTGACGGGCGCAATCCTCTTGCCCGTCACGTCTTAATCCCGTTCCCTATAATAAACATCCACCGGCAATGCAAGATATCCTTAGGGGAGAAAATAAAATAACCGAATAGGATATAAATAAACCGCCTTCAACTTTTTTAGTTGCGGACGGTTTATTTGCATCTGGATTCTTTTCGTTGCATGTACTATATGTTGTGTTGACGAACGACAGAAGGGTTTATGACTTCACTTAGAGTTTGCAGCCATATTCAGATTCATTTCATTTGGATAAATATAGATATGAAAACCACAATTTTATGAATGGTTATGAAGCTCACAGTGCTTTAATAAAATTCTTCAAACTCCTTGAAAACAAAGAATTTGTCATATCGGGGTTTCGTAATCAATTCTTTTTCAGTTCCGCTCCGCATTTTGTGCAGAAAGCGCTGCCGGGTTTTACCGCAGCGCCACATTTTGTGCAAAAAGCACCGGCTTGCGTGGCAGTTGGCTGAGAAGGCACGGAAGCTTGAAAACGGTCTGCCAGGTTGC
>CALWMQ010000015.1 GCA_944382025.1 uncultured Clostridia bacterium
CGGGCTTCACCGTTTTCGTGGAGAGTAGATTCCCGGAACCGGTTGTCGTAATGGATCCGGTAGGTAGCCAGATCCCGTTCCAAACCGGCGATATTCAAGGGCAAGGCGTAGTCCACCAGGGCCTGACGGCGGACATCCTCAGGCTGGTGCATATATTGGTCACCGTGGATGGCGGCGAAGGCCTTAGCGTGGTCGATAATATCCTGGCCGTGATAGGAATCTTCCGGCATTTCAATGCCGTCCTTATAAAGCTGCTGATATCTTAAATCCAGGGACAAGCCGAATTTATTGATCTGGTTACCGGCGTCATTGATATAGAATTCCCGGCTAACCTGGAAGCCTGCCCAATCCAGCACGGAAGCAAGGGTATCGCCGATAGCGCCGCCCCGAGCATTACCGATATGCATGGGGCCGGTGGGGTTGGCGGACACGAATTCCACCAAGATCTTTTTCCCTTGTCCGTAGTCGGAACGGCCATAGGCTTCCTTTTGGGCGAGCACATCCGCTACCACGGCGGCGTAGAAGGCTGGGGACAGGAAAAAATTCAGGAATCCCGGCCCGGCCACCTCAGCCCTGTCCAGATAGGTGCCCTCCAGATCCAGATGGGACAAAATAGCCTCCGCAATTTTCCGGGGCGCCTGATGGAAAGCCTTCGCCGACACCATCGCCACATTGGCGGCTAGATCGCCATGGGTCCGGTCTCCGGGAATCTCCACCCCGAAGGCGGGAATGGGTTCGGCAGGCAGTTCCCCAGCGGCAACGGCGGCCCCAAGGGCAGATAGGACGGCATCCCTCAGCTGGCATTCCGCCAGTTCCACAATTTTCGACATGATACAGATTTCCTTTCCTTTATCCGGGCGGCCGGAGGGAGGGTTGCTCCTCCCATCGGCTCTCCCTGTTTATTGCACTTCCTTGACAGAGATGTGTACATCGTGACTGGAGGTAACCCCGGCGTTCATATCCAGGGTATAGCAGAAATCCAATTCCCCTCCATGTTCGGTAAGCCTGTTGCGGAGCTCCCTGGTATACACCCCCATCATCATGGAACCGTAAGGGGTAGCATAGCTGCACAAATGACGTCGTCCCTTCTGCAGCACCAGAAGGGAGTTCATAGCGCCGTTCCGCTGAAGCAGGACCTGATCCTTCTGAATATCCATCGAAGTGGTAACCCCCTCCATACCGCTGGAGGATTCGTCATAAAACAGCCGCCATCCGTCCGGGGTAGGGATCATATGACCGGCGGTGGAAAGTTCAACGGTATCCTGCTGGCCATCCATATGCTGAGTACCGGTAATCGAAATCCAAACATCCATTTTTTTGCTCTGCCTTTCCTGATAGAGTTCAGTCCCGGGAGGCGAGGAATTCCAAATCCACCTGATGAATATCCTCCTTGACTTCCCGCCCCAGAAACATCTGGGCAACATGTGTAAAATCATCCGGGCAGTCGCTGACATAGAACCGGCATTCCCCCATTTTTTTGGAATGGTTCAGCAGGCCGTAGCGTTCCAGTTCCCGGGCGCAGCGGGAGGCGCAAGCCGCTCCCGAGTCGATCAAAACCACATTTTCGCCCAAAATATCCGATAGGATAGGGGATAGGAGGGGGAAATGGGTACAGCCCAGAATCACGGTATCGACCTGCTGCTGGATGAGGGGCTGAAGATACCGGCGGGCAACGGCAATGGTCGCGTCATTATCCCTTTGGATCCAGCCGGCTTCCACCAGGGGGACGAAGAGAGGGCATGCCTGGGAGAATATCCGCAGATCGGGCCGGGCCTCCAGCATATAGCGCTGGAAGGAAGCGGAACGGATGGTAGCGGCAGTGCCGAGGATGCCGATTCGGCCGGAACGGGTAGCATCCATAGCGGCCTGGGCGGCGGGTTCCACCACTCCCATGGCTGGGACAGCCAGATGGGACAGCACCTGGGGGGCAACGGAGCTGACGGTGCCGCAGGCGGCAATAATCAGCTTTACGTCATGGCCCAGCAGAAGGCGGCAATCCTGTCTGGCGTATTTTTCTATGGTTTCAGCACTGCGGGTACCGTAAGGGACCCGTCCGGTATCGCCAAAATAGACGATATCTTCCCCCGGGAGGAGTTGTAGGAGCTGCCGGACAACGGTCAGGCCGCCAAGTCCGGAATCAAAAACGCCGATAGGGCGGGTATCCATTGGTAACATCATGTCCTTTCCGGGCTTGGTTGTGCGCCGGTCTTTGCTGATGAAAGAATACGGCGTATGTGCCCATGCGGAAGACAGGTCGGGCTCAGCCGATCTGTCTATGCCGTAGCCCTTACGCCGGATAGAATTTCCGGACACACATATACAAGTATATACCATAGCATATTTTTTGAAAATGTGCAAGAACCAGCGGCTGTTCCGGAACAAGTATATGCGCGGGCTTGGCAAAAAAGAAGGAAAGGTGTATTGCGTCAACCAAGATACGGCGGCGCCAATATCTGGGGAAAGGGGTGCTATATGTGTATCACACTAATAGTTTGCCTGCGGGGTATATCCGGCTGTGAAAAAGCGGCGGGTATGTTTACCGTGTCTGTTTGACAGAGATTGGACTTATCTGTTTTGTTCACAGGTGTTGCCATGGACTCCATTCCGGAGGCACAAAGGTCCTAGGAAACTCATATGCTGGTATAGTGAATAAAGGAGGGGATCCAATGGTCACTATCAGCCTGTGCATGATCGTGAAAAACGAGGAAGATGTGCTGGAACGGTGCCTGGGCAGCATGGTGGGGGTAGCGGATGAAATAATCGTGGTGGATACCGGCAGTACCGACCGTACCCGGGAAATCGCTGGAACCTTTACCAAACAGGTATACGATTTTCCTTGGATAGATGACTTTTCCGCTGCCCGGAATTTCTCCTTTTCCAAGGCAACAGGGGACTATTGTCTTTGGATGGATGCGGACGATGTGCTGGAACCTGCGGGAAGGCAAAAATTTCTCCATCTGAAAGAGACGCTGGATCCCGATACCGATGTAGTGATGATGCGATACGATACGGCCTTCGATCCACAGGGGAACCCAACCTTTTCCTATTATCGGGAACGGTTGCTGCGCACCGGCTGTTTCCGTTGGGAAGGACGGGTTCATGAAGCGGTGGCGGCATCCGGGAAAATTGTATACAGTGATATTGCAATTTGTCATCGTAAGCTTCATGTTTCCGACAGCATGCGGAATTTGCGAATTTATGAGCGGCAGAAAAGGGATGGGGAACCTATGAGCCCTCGGGACCGGTTTTATTACGCCCGGGAGCTGTATTACCACAACCAGTTTGAACAGGCAGAAGAGGAATTTTCCGGATTTCTGGAGGATGACCGGGGATGGATGGAAAACAATATCGAGGCATGTCGTTTCCTGGCCTTATGCCGGGAGAAGCTGGGGAAGACAGATCAAGCGATGTCAGCGTTGTTGGGCTCCATGGCCTATGATGCCCCGCGGGCGGAGATCTGCTGTGATTTAGGGGAGATGTTTTTCCGTAAAGGAGAACTTGCGCAGGCTGTGTTCTGGTATGAGCTGGCACTCACCAGACCCTTAAACCCGGCATCGGGGGCTTTTGTTCAGCAGGACTGTTACGCTTATATTCCCGCCCTGCAGTTGTGCGTGTGCTATGACCAGATGGGAGATCTGCTTACAGCGGCCGCGTATAACGAGCTGGGAGCCATGTATAAACCGGGGGGTGACGCTGTTCAGTATAACCGCCGGTATTTTGCCGAAAAGGGCGTATCTCAAACGGATACAGATCGTATATTGGAAAAAATCAAAGCACGGTTTCCGCAAGGACGGAATATAGTAAATTAAGGGGATACTGTTCCCCTTGGCAGGAATTCCAACAGTTTTAATTTTTTATTGAAGGAGCGTAATCATTATGCCTTCCAGTCCTTATGACAGAAGGGCAATTTGCCCTATTTGCGGACGCCCGATAGGCGCCTGCAACTGTTGCTGTGTTGGCCCTACCGGGCCGACTGGAGCTACAGGGCCTACAGGCGCGACCGGCCCCATGGGTCTGCCGGGTATTCCGGGGGCTACGGGGCCAACAGGCGCGACCGGTCCTGCGGGAGGCCCTACGGGGCCGACAGGCGCAACCGGCCCAACCGGTCCCCAAGGCCTTCAGGGAATCCAGGGCCCGCAAGGCCCTACGGGTGCGACTGGCGCTAATGGTGCCAATGGTCAGATGGGCCCAACCGGCCCAACCGGCCCTGCGGGTCAGAATGGTCAGATGGGCCCTACCGGCCCCACGGGCGCAACCGGTGCTCCGGGGACGAACGGCCTGATGGGTCCAAC
>CALWMQ010000016.1 GCA_944382025.1 uncultured Clostridia bacterium
GCAGCGAAACAAAGAGCCACCCGCTATGCGGGTGGGCAAAAAAAGTTATACAAAAAAGCACCTTTCGAAGTACAATAAGGAAGTTCAGGCCTATTGCACAAAGAAAGGTGAAATGTATGGCAAACCAAACAAACAGTCTGGCACATACCAAATGGATGTGTAAGTATCATGTTGTATTCTGCCCGAAATACAGGCGGAAAATCATCTACAAAGAATATCGGAAGGATTTACAGGAGATTATACGGACTTTGTGTAAATACAAAGGAGTTGAAATCTTAGAAGGGCATATGATGCCGGACCATGTCCACCTGAAGTTAAGTATACCAGCGAAAATGAGCGTGTCAAGTTTTATGGGATATTTGAAGGGGAAGAGCGCCTTGATGATATTCGACAAGCATGCAAATTTGAAGTACAAGTTTGGAAACAGGCACTTCTGGGCAGAAGGATACTACGTTTCGACAGTGGGACTAAACGAGGCAGCGATTAAGAAGTACATACAAGATCAGGAAAAACATGACATAGCGTTGGACAAACTCAGTGTCCGAGAGTACGAAGACCCTTTTAAGGGTAGCAAGGAATACGAACGCCCTTTAAGGGGCAGCAAAAGTGACAAGGGCAATAGGCTTGAACTTTTGAAAAAAGTGAAAGCCAGCGCCTTTAGACGCTGGCCGGTAATCATGGGCTTTTAGCCCTTGTGCAAACCACCCGTTTGACGGGTGGTTGTGATTGTACCGGTCGATGAAGACTGCCTTGAAAGCGGCATTTCTGGCGAAAACGGTTGAATGCCGGACTGAAATCTGGTATACTAATACCTGTCCGCTCCATGGGGGCGGGGACATGCACTAAAAAATACCCAAACCGTTCCCGGACGGTTTTTAAAGGAGCCTGTAGCCTATGCATGTGACTTTGATCTCTCATACGCCTCAGCCGGAACGGACCGTGGCCTCGGCGGCAAGATTATGTTATTCCGCTTCTACCATTGATGAAGTCATGGAGCGGCTGACGGATGAAAAAACCGCTTCCTTTGTGGATATGCTGGCGGAGATCGGCCACGAAAGCCCTATCGAACACGCCAGCTTCACCTTTGGGATCGAAGGGGTTTCCCGCTCTCTCCTGGCCCAGATTACCCGCCATCGTATGGCTTCATTCAGCGTACAGAGCCAGCGGTATGTCCGGGAAAAGGCTTTTGAGTATGTGATCCCGCCGGAAATCCAGGCGATCCCCGAAGCGGCGGAGATTTATCGCCGGGCGATGGAAGAGGATCAGCGCCATTACGAGGAACTGGCCGCTCTGCTGAAGGACCGGCACATCCGGGAGAACCTGGAGGCCGGGATGGATGAGAAAAGCGCGGCCCACACGGCTGAGAAACAGGCCATTGAAGATGCCCGTTTTGTGTTGCCCAATGCCTGCACCACCAAAATGATTATGACCATGAACGCTCGCAGTTTGATGAATTTTTTCCGTCATCGCTGCTGCAACCGGGCCCAGTGGGAGATCCGGGAACTGGCGGAAAAAATGCTGGTGCTGTGTCTGGAGGTCGCCCCGCATCTGTTTAAAAATGCCGGGCCTTCCTGCGTATCGGGGCCATGCCCGGAAGGGAAAATGACCTGCGGGAAATGCGCGGAGGTGCGGGAAAAGTATAAAGCCTTGAAGGAGCGAGGGGAATGAGCGGCCGGCTGATCGTATTGGATGGTCTGGACGGCAGCGGAAAATCCACGCAGCTGGACCGGCTGGACGGGTATTTCACCCAGCAGGGGTTACACTATAAGCGGATCAGCTTTCCGGATTATGATCGTCCGTCTTCCACGCTGGTCAAGATGTACCTGGGTGGGGAGTTCGGCGGTTCGCCTGACGCGGTGAACGCTTACGCCGCCTCTTCCTTTTACGCGGTAGACCGGTACGCCAGTTATAGGCAATGCTGGCAATCGGCGTACGAGACGGGCCAGTGGATTTTAGCGGCCAGATATACCACGTCCAACGCCATCCATCAGATGGCCAAGCTGCCCCGGGAGGAATGGGACGCGTATTTGAACTGGCTGGAGGATTATGAGTACCGCCTGTTGGGATTGCCCCGTCCGGATCTGGTGATTTTTCTGGATATGCCGCCCCAGGTGTCCCAGAAGCTGTTGGGAAAGCGGTACGCGGGAGACGACGCCAAAAAGGACATTCATGAGCGGGACAGGGGTTATTTGTCCCATTGCCGTGACAGTGCCCTGTACGCGGCGGAAAAGCAGGGATGGAAGGTAGTCACCTGCGCTGAGAATGGCGAGCCGCTGCCTCCTGACAGGATCACGGATCAATTAATCAGGCTGGTGGATCCAGAATAACCGTATTGCGAGGTTGACTTGTTTGTTTATCGAAACTGGTGTATCCCTAGATTTTCAAATCCCGACCCTGGAGGATGCCTCCTGGGCCGTCCCTTTGCTGGAGGCTTCGGGACGGATAGGATGTGAGTATTCCTATACCACCATGTTCATGTGGCGGCATTTTTATCACAACCGCCTGGCACGGTTCGGGGATCATGTTTTTTTCAGCGCTGGAAAGGACGCACAGGTATTTTTGCCGCCTATGGGGCCTTCCTTACGGGAAGGGCTGGATATTTTGATGGGCTATACCGCCGGGAAGGGGGAACCGCTGAAACTGGTCGGGGCGGATCCGGCTATTGTGCAAGAGGTGGAAACCCATTTTCCCGGCCAATTCACAGTGGCACCTCAGCGGGGGGATTTTGATTATTTATACAGCCAGGCTGAACTGGCGGAGCTGCCGGGAAGAAAATTCCATTCCAAGAAGAACCATGTGTCTGGTTTTTCCCGGAAATATGACTGGAGTTATGAGCCGATCAGCGGTACCAATGTCTCCCAGGTGATAGAGATGGCGGAGGAATGGTGCCGTCAGAAGGGGAACTGCCGGGATAAAGGGCTGCGTTCGGAGAACTGCGCTATAAAAGAGGCGCTGTCCCATCGGGAGCAGCTTTCCATCCGCGGAGGATTGATCCGGGTGGAAGGAAAGGTGGTGGCGTTTAGTTTTGGCTCCCCGATCAACCGGGAGGTTTTCGATATTCAGGTGGAAAAAGCATTGCCGGATTATCCCGGTGCCTATGCGGTGATCAATCAGGCTTTTGCCGGGACGCTGGGGGAGTTTAAACTGCTGAATCGGGAGAACGACCTGGGGATTGAGGGGCTGCGCAGGGCGAAATTGTCCTATCATCCTGCGCTGATTCTGGAAAAGTACACCTGTATACAGAACAGATAATTGGGGGAAGAGGACGTGCCTGCCAATCGCTTTGCGTGTTCAGATGACATCCCCGCTATTTTGAAAATCTGGGAATCCGGGTTTCCGGAAGACGGGGAAACAACCGCGGAGGCATTTCTGAAAACCGTTGATCTGGGAACGGAATGCCTGGTGGCGGAGGAAGACGGCGTACCGGTATCCATGGTTTTCCTTCTTCCGTGCGAGTTATGCGATGGGGAAAACCGTTGGCCGGTCCAATATATATACGCCGCGGCTACTTTGGAAGCCTATCGGGGTCGGGGCATTTTCGCCGGGCTGTTAGAGACGGCCTTAGAGATAGGAAAGGCCAGGGGGCAGGCAGGGTCTTTTCTCCGCCCTGCGGAGCCGGGGCTGGCGGCCTATTACGGAAGATTTGGGTATGAGCCGTTTTTTTATACCGATACCCATTATGCTTCACTTCCGGGATGGCTGGAGGCAAACAGTACCACGCCTTCAGCGGCTATGGAAGAGGCGGCGGATTATACGGTACTCAGGGAGCAGTGCCTAGCAGGTATCCCCCTGTATATTTCTTGGCCGGAACGGTTTGCCGCCTACGCGGCGGTATCCGCGAGGCAGGCGGGAGGCCGGGCAGCGGCGTTTAGGTTCCCGGAAGGGCTGGGATGCGCGCTGTATGACCGAGCCGGGGATACCCTATTGGTTCGGGAACTGCTGTGCCCGCCTGGCCGGGAAACCTCCTGCTTGAGCGCTATCGCCCGGGAACAGCCGTGGGGGACGATGCGGTGGCGTACGCCGGCGCTGGATATCCGGGCGTCTGGTGTGTTCGGATTATGGAAGCCGTTTGCAACGGGAACGGCGGAAATCCGGATGAGCGGGGTTGACCGACCACCTTATATGGGCCTGGCATTAGACTGAATAAAAAGGTGTGATAAGGAATGATACTGGTATTTCTGGCAAACGGCTTTGAGGAGATCGAAGCTCTGGCTACAGTGGATGTGCTGCGCCGGGCAGAATTGAATGTGGTGACGGTAGGCGTAGGCGGGAAACTGATCCGCGGTTCCCACGGGATCATTGTGGGGGCGGATATAGAGGACGGGGATGTCTCGGTGGAAGGCCTGGAGGCAGTCGTACTGCCGGGCGGTATGCCGGGCACCTTGAATTTGGAGAAATCCCCGGTCGTACAGCGGGTGGTGGAATATGCCGCCGCTAAGGGGATTTTACTGTGCGCTATCTGTGCCGCACCCTCGATCCTTGGACATAAAGGGCTGCTGGAAGATAAAAAAGCGGTTTGTTTCCCCGGATATGAGCAGGAGCTGACCGGGGCGCAGATTCAGGATGGCCCGGTTGCTATGGATGACGGGGTGATTACAGCCCGTGGGGCAGGGGTTACGGTGGAATTTGCCCTGTCGATTGTTTCCGCACTGGCGTCAGAGGAAACCGCCCGGAAACTGGGAGCTTCCATGCAATGCCGCTAGGAGATATCCGGCCGCTGAAGGCCCAATTGCGGGAGCAATATAAGAGTTACCGCCGGAGCATGCCTCCGGAAATAAAGAAGGCGTGTGACCAACAGATCGCGGACCGGGTGACAGCCCTGTGGCAATACCGCCATAACAGCCTGCTGCTGACCTATGTATCCACCTCCATTGAGGTGGATACCCATGAGATTATCCGGCGGGCCCTGGCGGATGGAAAACGGGTAGCGGTGCCACGGTGCGTTCCGGGTACGCGGAATATGGAGTTTTACCTTATCCGCGGCCTGGAGGAATTGAAACCCGGCACCTTTGGAGTATTGGAACCGGAACCTGACCCGAAGAATTTGCTGACGGATTTTTCCCACGGGTTGTGTTTGATCCCCGCTTTATGCTATGATTGGAAGGGATTTCGCCTGGGCTACGGAAAAGGGTATTATGACCGGTTTCTGGCTCGGTTCGGCGGGCATATGATCGGGATCTGTTACAGCGAGTGTGTGCGGCGTAAGCTGCCCCACGGCCGATTTGACCGTCCGGCGGAGCTGCTGGTCACCGAGCGGTACCTACGGCGGACAAGCCGCTGAGGGTTTTCAGAATTACCAAGAAAGGGGAGCGGTTCCGGATGGCAGAGGAAAACAGGGACAGAGATCTGGATATCGACCATATTCTTCAGGATATAGAAGCGGATAAAATCAAGCGGGAGCAGGGGCTCGAAGCGGATTCCCACGAGGAGCGGCTGAGCCGTGAGCGTCAGGCAAAGGTTTCGGGTTTCAAGCTGAACCTGCAGCTGGATGAGGAATATGGGGACCTGCCTGCCGAGAATGCGCCTGCTGGCAGTTCCGCGGAGGGCAGCGGTACCGTCTCGGAGGAGGCGGCGCCAATAGACCTGACTCCCCTGGTCGCTGATGACGGGGTGAAAGAGGACCTGCCGGAAAGCGGCGAGGATGGGGAAGTGTTTCCCGCCAAAGCAGGCAAGAAGAAAAAAAAGAAAGCCAGCACCACCTGGGGCTGTATCCGGGGGCTGATCTATGCGGCAGTGGTACTGGTAGATCGGAAG
>CALWMQ010000017.1 GCA_944382025.1 uncultured Clostridia bacterium
GGTTTGGCAGCCCCCTTATATGAAGGTACCTGTTTTTGGCGGGTTCGGCGTTATGAATGCTGATGGCGAATGGCTGGACGCCCGTCAGAGCCTATTTTCCGGCCTGATTTTAGAGTATGGTCTCACGTTGGGGGAAGAGGAGTATATTCAGCGGGGACTAGCCGCCCTTCGGGCCTCCTTTGTGATGATGTACTGCCCGGAAAATCCTCAGGTGAAAAAAGAATGGGAAAAACGGTGGCCCCATTTCACCGATAAAGACTATGGGTTTACCATGGAGAATTATGGCCACGATGGCATCATAGACGACACCTACTCCGGTATAGGGGAATTTACCATTTACGATTGGGGCAATGGCGCCGCCAGTGAGGCATATTTGCGCATTCACGCGAAATATGGGGATTTACTGCGCCGATACGGGGACTGACCGGTCTTCGTGCCGGCCAATCCCCGTTTTGGTTTCTTGTATGGATCAGTATACCGCCAAGCTTTCCCGGTCTTGAAGCTTGGGGAACGGGAGGGTGGGAAGGGTCTGATACCAGAATGCCGTAGAGGCCACATCATCCTGCAGCGGCCGGAATTTCCAGTCCGGAGACCAACCCAGGGCCTGGATGTCTACCCGGATATCCTTTTTAAAATAAATAGGATCCGGCACATGCCACCGATACATCCCGAACCGGGTCTGGGATTGGTACACACCGTCAGGACGGATCACCTGCGGCATACCCGCATACAGGGTTGTGAACTCCTGATACTGCCCTGTTTCCACGTTTTCAAAATTGTACGAGCCGCAAAAATAATCCTCTGTGCCGGTACCGCATATGGTGGGATGGTCGGTATCCCCATCCAGATAAAACTTGATTTCCCCTTCACCCCACCAGCCGCAGGTATTGACGCCCCAGCATATATAGGTCCCTACATACTGCCCCTGCCCCTGGACCCCGTCCAGGATCACATGGGGTACTTTGAGCTGGGTGGGGTTGGACCGGCGGAACTGAGCGTGAAAGTAGGCCAGGCTTTCCGGTAATTCCTCCAGGGTATAGTCAATCTGATAAAACAGGGTCGCCGCATAACTCCACCGATTTTCTAACGTAATACGGCAGTGCTGATGAAAAGGCATTTCCCAGTAACAGTTAAAGGCATTGCCTGGGTTCACACATACGGGCGCAGAGGACACTTGAGCAAACCGACCCCAACCACAGGCAAAAAAATCCCCTAGCGGACATTCTACAGAGGGCTGGTCTTGCCCTTCCCAGAATATCCGAAGAATCATATCCCGCCATTTGTGGGTGCCCGTAAACCAGGGGACAGGGTTGGCCTCATTTTGAATCAGACAGGTCATCCAGATATGGCGGATACAGCCCGGCCCTTCTATATTCGCTACCTCAAACGTTTCTCCTGCTGGTATGGTAACACAGGGACGTACTTTCCATCCAGTTCCCAAATGGCTGCTGGGAGTGCCGGGCTGTACGGGCTCTTTGGCGCCTCCCCCACGGGAACCGTCTGGGTTTTCCGCGGATATGGAACGGGTTTCCGCAGTAGTCAGTGACCAAAGGTTGGTTAAACCAGGTGTCGTCATATGAAGGGCTCCTTCCGTTGATTAGAGTTTGATATATACATTATATTAAAGGGCATATATACACAGCAAGTCGGTTTTTGTCTTATATGTTTATACATCAGTTTGACTTGGGAAAGGATGGGCCATGTATATGAGAAGTTCAGATGGTAAGCCGGACTGGGAGCACGCGCAAATTCAGATGGCTATTGTCCGGTACATGGAGCAGGAATATTCACAGCCCACCACACTCCAGAAAGCCGCAGATTATTTTGGCTATGAACCCTGCTATTTTTCAAAATTGTTTAAGCGGCTGATGGGTATGACCTTCCTGCAATACCGCAATCGTTTACGGGTTATCCGCGCGGTAGAATTGCTGCGCTGTACCGATATCAGCGTCACGGACATCAGCGGCCGCTGCGGGTTTGATTCCCCCAGAGCCTTTAACCGCGCCTTCCGGGATGCCATGTCGCGGACTCCTTTGGAAGTCCGTAAGACAAAAAATTCCGCGTCCTGTTATCCGGCTGCCGACAAAGGGTATTGTTTATTGAACCAACCCAAGTAGTTCCCTTCCTTATTTATGGAAAGGTGTTTAGCTATGCGGTCAAAACACCGGTAGAGCGCAAATGGCTCCAATAGCAGAAAAGGCTGCTTTCGTTTTGGTTTCTCCTGCTGTTTTTTACCCCAAAAACCGGCGGCATGGATTCTGTCTGTCCTCCTTGGCTATGACTACTAGATAAAATTACAGTAACCGGGCAACCCAAAAGGGCTGCCCGGTTACTGTCTTCAGTATGGTTTTATATACGCTGTCCCCTGATAATCAATGGGATACGTGTATCCACAGCACAGGGATTTCATTGCGCTGATTGCTTCGCTTGAGTCCCTTCCAGCTTATTTCTCCACGAACGCTATTCCCGTACAGCCCGGCCCTATATGCGTCCCTACTACCGGGCCTATGTCAAAGCTCCGCAGAACCGCTCCGGCCATATACGGCCGGCAGTTCCCCAGCATTTCCTCCATCCGATCCGGACAGCGGGAATGACCGCTGGTCATCCCCCGGCTGAAATCCGCTTCCGTTTTCACTTTCTCCGCTATAAAACTATAGCCCGCTTTCAGTCCCCGTGCTTTTCCTATATTCACTACTTTCCCCTGGCTGATGGTAATCAGGGGCTTGACCCCTAACAGCGTCCCTACCATCGCTCCGGCCGAGGACAAACGCCCACCCAGCTTCAGATATTTTAAATCGTCGATCACCGCGTACAACCGGATCTTTGGCGACAGCTCCGCCATCGCCGCCGCTATCTCAGCACCCGTACATCCAGCGTCCCTTAAAGCTACCGCTTCATACACCATCAGCGCCAGGCTGAATGTCACATGGCAGGTGTCCACTACATGAACCCGCCCTTCCGGGAACTGGGACGCCGCGATTAACGCGTTATTATATGTCCCGCTCAGTTCCTTGGAAATAGGCAGAATGACCACTTCGTCTCCTGCCTCTATATACGGGGCTATCCGCTCCTCAAATTCTATAGGGGTGATCTGCGCCGTCTTGGGCAGCGCTTCCGCCTGGCTGAGCATGGTATAAAACAATTCACTGGTCAGGTTAACCCCTTCCACATATTCTTTCTCCCCGAAAAAAACCCGGATTACAATGGGATCCACTCCCATCTCTTTCAGGGTGTCCAACGCGATATCACAGGAACTGTCCGTCATGATTTTTACGGCCACAACTATCCCTCCGGGAAACTATTTTGATTATCAAAATATATCAGGCGGTGTCATTGTAGCATATCCTCCTGAAATTGTCAAATCGAACCCTTTCCGCTTTTCCTTAACCCTTAAATCCACCTCAATTCCTCTTTCGGTTTTCCTGTCTATTCTTGGAAAATTTTAGAGATTTCATCTTTTTTACATTTTTCCCCTTGACATTTTCTGTAAATCAGCGTATCATCCGTAATTGTTTGATAATCTAATTTGATTATCAAATTATTTGATCGTCACATATCTTTTTTCGCCGCCATTGGAGGGGATAGCATGGACAGCTTTGACGCCCTGCTGGAGGAAACCCTGGCTAACATCGCTCGGAATATGCGCCATCTGGAACAGCAGGTCCTGGCTCAGAACGCCCAGGTTCCCCTGTCCGTCAGCGAACTCCATGTTTTGGTCTGCCTGGGCAAATTCCAGCATGAACGCTGCACGATGAGCGCTCTCGCCCGCGCTTTGGGCATCACTCCCTCCTCCGCTTCTACCGCTGTCACCAAACTGGTCAAAAAAGGCTATATCCAACGCTCTAAAAGCAAAAAGGATGTCCGTATTGTGTATGTGGGACTCACCCCCCAGGGGAAACACATGGACCTGTGCTACCGCGTCTGCCGCCAGAGAATGCTCGACCAGATCAACCAATGGTTTACTCCCGCCGAACGCCCTTATGTTACCTCCGTCCTCCAGAAACTGAACCAGTATTTTAAATCCGACGCCTAACCCTCTCTTCTGCTTAGCCGAGCCCTCTTTGGCTCCCTATCATACAGGGATTCACTTCCCGCCACAGGAAAGGATTGGTCTATTTTATGAGCTTTACAGTATTGGGAACCGGCAGCTATGCCCCTCCCAGAGTGGTCACCAATGATGAGCTTTCCACCTTCTTGGATACCTCCGATGAATGGATCTCCCAGCGGGTCGGTGTCCGCCAGCGCCATGTCTGCACCACCGAAACCGCCGCTGATCTGGCCGTCGAAGCCGCCCGCCGCGCCCTGGAAAACAGCCATACCCTCCCCGAAGAGCTGGACTTGATCCTTGCCGCTACCGTCAGTGGTGAGGATGTATCTCCCAACATCGCCTGCATGGTCCAGCATCACTTGGGCGCTACTTGCCCCGCCTATGACATCAACGCCGCCTGCTCCGCCTTCCTTTACCTGATGGAAACCGCCGCCGGCTACTTCGCACGGAAAAGAGTCAAAAAAGTCCTGCTGGTCGGCGCGGAGCGCATGAGCCGAATCCTGGACTGGGAGGACCGCAGTACCTGCGTTATCTTCGGCGACGGCGCCGGCGCCGCCGTCCTGGGCGAGGGTGACAACTACCTGGCCTCTAAACTCTATACCCGGGGTGGGGACGACGTGATTAAAATTCCTCAGTTTATCGGTAAATCCCCCTTCTTCCAGGGACAGCAGCTTTCCCCTTACGTGCACATGAAAGGACAGGAAACCTTTCGCTTCGCCGTAAACGCCATGTGCGGCGATGTCAAAGAACTGCTGGACCAAACCGGTATCCACGGTGAGGACATCGCCTGGGTGGTCCCCCATCAGGCCAATGTGCGGATCATCGAATCCGCCAAACGCAAGCTTCCCATCCCGGAAGACCGCTTCTTTGTCAACATCGACCGCTACGGCAACACCTCCGCCGCCAGCATCCCTATGGCTCTGGACGAGCTGAACCGGGCCGGAAAGCTCCGCCGAGGGGATAACCTGGTACTCTGCGCCTTCGGCGGCGGCCTGGCCAGCGCCGCCTGCATCCTGCGGTGGTAACTCCGGAGCCTCAGCGGTGGCGTGAGCCTATTCCCGCTCGGAAGCCCAAGGGCAGGCAAATCTTCTTCGCGGACCCCATGCCCGCCCCGCCTTCCCTTCGCCCTTTCTTCCGTCTCCGCTGAATACAATCCGGATTATACAATATTTAATATACAAAAAGTATGGAGGAAAACATCATGGTATTCGAAAAAGTCGTGGAAATGCTCAAACAACACCTGGACATTGAGGAAAGCTCTATTACCCGGGACACTACCTTTGATTCCCTGGGCGTCGATTCCCTGGATACGGTAGAAATGGTCATGGACCTGGAGGAAAGCCTGGGTATCGAATTACAGCTGGACGGCAAGGTGGAAACCGTTGGCCAGCTGGTTGACATTATCGAAGAAAAACTGTAACCTGCCCCGCTCTCCCGGTACGGCGGGCTGGCCGAAAGGATTGGTGAACCCCTATGATTCGCACCCCGATTTGTGATTTGCTGGGTATTCAATATCCCCTGTTCCAGGGCGGTATGGCCTGGATTGCCGATGGCGAACTGGCTGCCGCTGTCTCCAACGGCGGCGGGCTGGGCAGTACCTCCGCCATGAACGCCGGCGGTGACTACCTCCGGGAACAGATCCGCATTGCCCGGAACCTGACCGATAAACCCATCGGCGTTAATATCATGCTTATGAGCCCCCACGCCGATGAGGTGGCCAGGATTGTCGCCGAAGAGCATGTCCCCGTGGTCACTACCGGCGCCGGTAACCCTTCTAAATACATGAAAGCCTGGCTCCAGGCCGGTATCAAGGTCATTCCCGTGGTCGCCTCGGTTGGGCTGGCCAAGCTGATGGAACGGGCAGGCGCTGCCGCCGTTATCGCTGAGGGCGGCGAGTCCGGCGGACATGTGGGAGAACTGACAACCATGGTTTTAACCCCCCAGGTCTGCGACGCCGTGACAATCCCTGTGCTGGCCGCCGGCGGCATCGCTGACGGACGCGGCGTCGCTGCCGCCTTTATGCTGGGCGCCCAGGGCGTTCAGCTGGGAACCCGCTTCCTGGTGGCCACCGAATGCAATGTCCATCCAACCTATAAGAGTAAAATCCTCAAAGCCAATGATATCGCCACCATGACCACCGGCAAACGGCTGGGACATCCCGTCCGAAGCCTGAAAACGCCCTTCGCACGGGAATTCCTGAAAGCCGAATATTCCTCCATTTCCGATCAGGAACTGGAAGAAATGGGGGTTGGCGCTTTGCGCCGGGCCGCCGTGGAGGGCGATGAGAAACGGGGCAGCTTTCTGGCCGGACAGGTGGCCGGTATGATCCATAAGGAGCAGCCCGCCGCCGAAATCATCACCGAAATTTTCCAGGAGGCGGAAACTGTTCTGGCTACCGCCGGCCGCTGGGTAAAATAAAACTACTGGATTGCTCTATGGCAGGCTTGGCCTCCATGGTTTCCTTACAGGCCGGTCGGTAGGGGCTATGTCCCCACTGCACCACCCCCGTCCCCTGCGGCCGGTACGCCTGCCAGTCCGGGCAATCAGCCCCTTTCCCGTATGCCCTGGCCTTCTTGTCCTCCTCTGCGCCAGGATGCTTATCCTATCCGTTTCCCCAGCCTCCCGGGTCCGCCAGTCTCTATCCTGCCCTGCGCCCTGACGCGGACTGGATGCGCGGACCATCTTCTGAGAATTACTCCGGTTTCCCTCTCTGGTGCCAGGCTGGTTTGACGGGTAATCCACTGCTGGAAGACAGGAATCTATATGAGTAAAGTCGCCTTTGTCTTCGCCGGACAGGGGGCTCAAGCCCCCGGGATGGGAAAGTCCCTGTACGAAACCTGCCCCGCCGCCCGGAAAGTCTTGGATACCGCTGAGTCCATCCGTCCCGGTACCTTGACCCAATGCTTTGAGGGTACCCCCGAGGAACTGGCCATTACCCAAAACACCCAGCCTTGTCTGTACTGCGTTGACCTGGCGGCGGCCGAAGCCCTCCGCGCGGAAGGGATTACCCCTGCCGCCGCAGCCGGTTTTTCTCTGGGTGAGCTGGCCGC
>CALWMQ010000018.1 GCA_944382025.1 uncultured Clostridia bacterium
GCAATATCACTGAGGCAATAGGGGCATTTTTTGGTTACCGGAGCCGCGGGAACCTCCTCATGCTTTGTGCGCAGATCCGTCAGTTTATTGATCCCTTTAACCAGCAAGAAAATGACAAACGCCATGATGATGAAATCGATCACCGCGGTAATAAATGCCCCATAATTGAAGGTGGTGGCCCCCAGGGCCTTGGCAGCTTCCAAGGAAACGCTGGCCTGCGCCTTGTCCACCCCTTCCGGCAGCTTCAGGATGACAAACTGGTCGTTAAAATTTACTCCTCCGGTCACCAGCCCTACCAGAGGCATAATCAGGTCATTGACCACTGAGGTAACGATTTTCTGAAAGGCTCCGCCGATGATGACGCCTACCGCCAAATCGATAACATTTCCCCGCAAGGCAAATTTTTTAAACTCCTCCAGAAAACCGGCACCCTTTTTCTTCGCCTTTTCCCGATCCATCCCTATGGCTCCTCCTTTGCTTCCTTCGGCGGGTCTGCTTGCCCGGAAGCCTCCTCCGCTTCAGGCTTTACCCGCTCCGCTAGCCTCTTTTTAATCTCAATGCCCTCATATTTCTGCTTAAATTGAATCCTGCCGGTATAGTCCTTTCCGCAGCCCGCACAGTGAAATTCAGCAAAAAAGGCCCGGTTTCGGAACTTCCACTCGCTGGTTCTCTTCAGATTCCGTCCGCAATTCTCGCAGGCGAACCGCAATTCGCTGCGCTGGATCAAAGGACTGTCAATATCGCTTATAATCGTGGTTTTAAAGGTAATTCGGTCATAAAATTCCTGGTTGGCAGGCGATACTGCCGCCTCAAAAGAGGCCGGCTCGAACACTTTCATCAGGATTTGCGCGGTCAATAGACTGTCGTCTAAGGCACGGTGCAGATCTGATCCCTCTTCGCTGATACCCAAAGCCTCACAGGCACGGCTCAGCCCCATTTGCTGGGACATATCCGCTCCCATACGCCTTTGGGCATAGGCCTGAAGATCCAGATACGAGTGCATGAAGGGGATGGTCTGTTCCCCATAAAAAAAGCGGCAGTTCTCCATGAGTACCAACAGATCGGTAGTGCTCCAGGTCAACAGCACCGTCTTCCCGCTCCCGATCCATCGGCGCAGCTGGGAAACCGCCCTGAAAATGTTGTGCCTTCCTCTAATTCCTCATCCGTGATACTGGTGAGATTGGTGACGATCTCCGACAGCTTCTTGCTTACCACCGGCTTGATCACCGCATGGAACCGGCCGGTTATCTCAAGAGTATCATCCAGCTTCACCGCGCCAATCTCAATGATCTCATTAAAATATCCATGGGCTTTTTTGGAATAGGCGCCGTTCCATTCCAAATCCATGACAATATAGGTCATATCAAGCCATTTCGCCCAGTTTCCCACCGGCCAGCACATGGAAATGGAGATGGTGAACCGTCTGTCCGGCATCTTCCCCATTGTTGGTCACCACACGGAAATGGGGAATCCCCAGCTTCCCAGCCAGCTTGGGAATGGTTTCAAAAATATGGGCAATTACGTTGCTGTTTTCCGGCGTAACGGCGGCTGCGCCGGGAATATGCGCCTTGGGAATCACCAGAAAGTGAACCGGCGCTTTGGGCTCAATATCATAAAAAGCCAGGATTTCGTCATCCTCATAGATCTTCTTGGAAGGGATTTCCCCCGCAATTATTTTACAAAAAATACAATCCATAAAACCTATCCTCTCTGTATGAGGGCAAACCGCGGCAAACAGCACGGATACCGATTGCCGCGGCCCCTGTTTATTTTTTCAACATAGCTTCCAGGATCTCATCCACGCTGTTGATTGCGTCATCGACCTTGGACAGATCTTTGCCGCCAGCCATAGCGGAATCCGGCCGTCCGCCACCCTTGCCGCCGCAGATCTCCGCCACCTTACGCACAATATTGCCCGCATGAGCGCCCATTGCCACGGCTCCGGGTGCGCAATAGCACCCGAAAGACACGGTCCCCGCGTCCTCCACCATGCCCGCTAATACCACTACCGCTTTGTCCAAATTCATATCCCGGCAGCGGTCACACATGGCGCGCACCGCATCCCCGCCTGTGCCGGTGAAAGCGGCGGAAATCACCTTGATCCCAGCCACCTCTTTCGCGTTATCGAACAGTCCCTGAACCTTCTGCCCGGCCATTTGGGCTTTTACCGCCTCCAGTTCCCGCTGAGCGGTTTTCAGTTCGGCGGTCACCTGTACCGCCCGCCGCTCCAGATCCTCAGGCCCGTTAGCCTTCAGCGCTTCTGCCGCTTTCGCCAAACGGGTATGATAATCGTTCAACAGGGCCAAGACGTTGAAACCAGTCACGGCCTCAATACGGCGGACACCCGCCGCTACCGAGGTCTCAGAGACAATGTGGAACAGCCCCAGCATGGCGGTATTCTCCACATGGGTTCCGCCGCAAAACTCAATAGATACATCACCCATCCGGACTACCCGGACAATATCCCTATATTTTTCCCCAAACAGGGCCATCGCTCCCAATTTACGGGCCTCATCGATGGGCATCTCTTTGACCACTACACTCAAACCCTTCAGGATCCAACCGTTCACCAGGTTCTCTACCTCTGCCAGTTCCTCACCGGTCAGGGCGGAAAAATGAGTAAAATCGAACCGTACCCGGTGTGGATCCACCAGCTGTCCCGCCTGCTCCACATGGGTACCCAATACCTGGCGGAGCGCCGCCTGCAGCAGATGCGCCGCGCTATGGTTCCGCATAGTAGCGCTCCGGACAGCCGGATCAACACTGGCGGTGATACGGTTACCGGTTTCCAGGCTTCCTTTTTCCATAAAGCCCAGATGCACCGTGACGCCACCAGGGCTTTTCTGGGTATCGGTAACCCGGAAAACCGAATCCCCCAGGGTCAACACGCCGGTATCCCCCACCTGGCCGCCGCTCTCTCCATAGAAGGAAGTCACATCCAGTACAATAGAGGCCTTTTCACCTTCAACAACCGAATCCGCAACTTCATCGCCTTTGAGAATCGCCACGATCCTGGACGGCGTTTCCAGCAGGTCATAACCTACAAAACCGCCTACCATAAACTGCTCAATCACCGATGCGTTGGCCTTCCAGGCATCAGCCCCGGCGTCCTTCCGGGCAGCACGGGCGCGGGCACGCTGTTCCGCCATCAACTGATTGAACTGCTCCTCGTCCACATCCATTCCTTTTTCCTCCAGGATATCCCTGGTCAGGTCCACGGGGAAGCCATAGGTATCATACAGCTTGAAGGCATCGGCTCCGGACAGTTTCCCGCCCTGAACCACCGACAGCATCTGTTCCAGCAGGTTCAGGCCGCTGTCAATGGTTTTTTCAAAGGCCTCCTCCTCATTCCGAATCACTTTGATGATAAAATCCTTCTTATCCATCAGCTCCGGATAAGCCGACAGGTTTTCCTGTATCACCGTTTCGCATACCTGATACAGGAAGGGCTCATGGATTCCCAGCAGACGGCCATGGCGGGCAGCACGGCGCAGCAACCGGCGCAGGACATAGCCTCTCCCTTCATTGGAAGGCATAACCCCGTCCCCTATCATAAAGGTTGTGGAACGGATATGGTCGGTAATAACCCGCAAGGAAATGTCGGTCCGCTCACCAGTACCGTATGTGACCCCGGCAATTCGGCTGACATGCTTCATGATATTCTGGACAGTGTCCACCTCAAAAAGGTTGTTCACCCCCTGCATAATGCAGGCCAGACGTTCCAGCCCCATTCCGGTATCGATATTGGGATGATCCAGTGGCGTATAATTGCCGTTGCCATCGTTATCGAACTGGGTAAATACCAGGTTCCAGAATTCCACATACCGGTCACAGTCGCAGCCTACACCACAGGTGGGAGAACCACAGCCGTATTCTTCGCCACGGTCGAAATACAATTCCGCGCAGGGGCCGCACGGGCCGGAACCATGTTCCCAGAAATTGTCCTCTTTGCCCAAGCGCACGATCCGATCAGGGGATACCCCTACTTCCTTGGTCCAGATATCAAACGCCTGATCATCCTCCTGATAGATCGATACCCAGATCCGATCTACGGGAAGCTCCAGCACCTTGGTGCAGAATTCCCAAGCCCAAGCAGTGGCTTCATGCTTGAAATAGTCCCCGAAACTGAAATTCCCCAGCATCTCAAAATAGGTACCGTGACGGGCGGTTTTGCCTACACGTTCAATATCCGGGGTGCGGATGCACTTCTGGCAGGTGGTAACCCGCTGGCGTGGCGGGGTGATCTCCCCAGTAAAATATTTTTTCATGGGGGCCATGCCCGAGTTGATCAGCAGCAGGGATTTGTCGTTTTGAGGCACCAGTGGGAAGCTGGGCAGCCGCAGATGTCCCTTACTTTCAAAAAAGTTCAGGTATTTTTCGCGCAGGTCATTGAGTCTGGTCCATTCCATTATTCTTCGATCCTTTCCCAGGCCTAATCCGCAAGGCAAGGCCATTTTTCATCTGTAACGGGAAACCAAGCGCAGATGGGAAAACCGGTCCACAAAAAACGCCCCCGTCCTGACATGGGACGGAGGCTCCGTGGTACCACCCAACTTGCGCAGCTCATAGGCCGCGCCGCTTTGAGCCCTTAACGCAGGCGATACGCCGCCGTTCCTCACGGCAGAGCTCCGGGATGGCTTCCTCTGCCCGCAACATAGACGGCCTTTCAGCCCGCCATTTCTGCGGGGTCGTCCTCTCTGCTTGTCCATTGGCAGGGGTTCATTCCCATCAAGGCTTCCCTTTTCTCTTAGTATATGCCTGGCTTTGGATTTTGTCAATAGACGGGATCATTTCCTTTCTGAAAAGTTATATATAATATTAAAAGCATTGCCAGCGGCTAATGGTGCGTTGGCGTGAGGCTTTTCCACTTACGTCAACGCCTGTCTTTCTCCTCCCCTGCTATAGGCAAACAGAAGGCAACGCTGCAATGGTATTGCCGAGTCACGGAATGCTAAGGAAAATCCTCCATCCGTCCGCAAACGGAAAATCCGACACGCCGAGCACATGGATTGGAGCCTGTTGCATATAACCTGTTGCTTAACGGGCACAATATCCCTCTCAGGAAACCAATACATATCAAAAACCATTCTCCGGCTCTCCCTATTGACAGAGCCCATCTCTCGGCTTATAATTCTTGCATATGCAATTGTTGGCTTTGCAAACGATGATTAAAGGTGGTTTTTCTATGATCAAACGCCTGGTATCCTATTTAAGGCCTTACCGGAAGTATGCCATAGCTGCTATCCTCTGCGTGGCAGTGGAAACCATGTTTGAGCTGATCATCCCGCTGATCATGGCGGATATTATTGATGTCGGCGTGAAATACGGCGATAAAACCTATATTTTTGAGCGTGGCGCCTTGATGGTGGCCTGTGCTTTGATATCCCTGCTGCTGGGTGCGGGTAGCGCTCGGTTTGCCGCCCTCAGCGGCCAAGGACTTGGCGCAGAACTGCGCAAAGCGGAATATCGGAAGCTCCAGAGCTTTTCCTTCGCCAATGTTGACCGGTTCCGTACCTCTTCCCTGATTACCCGGCTCACCGGAGATGTGACCACCATTCAAAACGCTGTCTGTACCGGTATCCGGCCAGCTTTCCGCGCTCCTGTTATGATGATCACCTCTATTGTCATGTCTTTTTTTATTAACGCCCAGCTGGCCATTGTATTCCTGATAGCTGCTCCCTTGTTGGGAGTGCTCCTGTTTCTCATCGTCAGTAAAGTGCGTCCGCTTTACTCAAAAATGCAAGGGGCCATTGACCGGGTCAATCGGGTTATCCAGGAAAACTTAACCGCTATCCGGGTTGTCAAAGCGTACGTACGGGAAGAACACGAAATCCAAAAGTTTACCGATGGAAACGATACTCTCCGGAACACCTCAGAACACGCTTTCCGGTTGGCGGCACTGAATATGCCCGCTATGCAGCTGATTATGTACGCTACCATCCTCTGTATTCTTTGGTTCGGCGGACGGCTGACCCAGGTGGGCGGTATGGATGTAGGCGCACTGACCGGATTCCTCAGCTATGTGCTGCAGGTTCTCAACTCCTTGATGATGATTTCCAACGTATTTATGATGCTGACCCGCGCCCTTGCTTCCGGTCAGCGTATCTTGGAAGTGATGGATGAAAAAATTACCCTGACCGATGACGAGGCCAAGGATGTATCCGTAGAACGGGGCGAAATCACCTTCGACCATGTGTACTTTAAATACAGCCCTGACGCCTCGGAGTATGTTCTTTCCGATATCTCCTTCCATATCCCTGCGGGACAGACAGTGGGCATTATCGGCCCCACCGGTTCCGCCAAAAGCACCCTGGTCCAGCTGATTCCCCGCCTGTACGATGCCACTGAAGGCACCGTGCTGGTAGATGGAAGGCCTGTAAAGGAATATCCCCTTCGTCATCTGCGGGACGCTGTCTCCATGGTGCTGCAGAAAAATACCTTGTTCAGCGGTACTGTCCGGGACAATCTCCGCTGGGGCAAGGAGGACGCTACGGATGAAGAAATCCTGGCCGCCTGCCGCACCGCCTGTGTAGACGAATTCCTGGGCCGGCTGGAAAAGGGGCTGGACACCGAAATGGGCCAAGGAGGTGTCAATGTATCCGGAGGCCAGAAGCAGCGCCTGTGCATCGCCCGGGCAATCCTTAAACAGCCGCGGGTATTGATTCTGGACGATTCCACCAGCGCGGTGGATACCGCCACTGAGGCCAAAATACGCCAGGGACTGGCGGCAGCCCTCCCCGGTACCACTAAAATCATTATCGCCCAGCGCATTACCTCGGTAGCCCATGCCGATCAGATCCTCCTCCTGGACAACGGACGGATCAGCGCTATCGGTACTCATGAGGAACTGCTTCAAACCAACACTATCTACCAGGACATCTATCATTCCCAACAGGAAGGAGCGGGGTTATAATGCCGGCTGGAAAGGTCATCGGCTATAAACGGCCGAAAAATACCAAGAAAACCTTGAAAACCATGCTCCGCTATTTGGGGATGCACCGGTTCTCCCTGCTGGCGGTGGCTCTTCTGGTCTTTATCAGCAGCAGCGCAAATATTATGGGCACCTACCTTCTGCGCCCTATTATTAACAAGTATATTCTGCCTGGGGACATGGCTGGACTGATGACAGCCCTCCTGCTGATGGGGGGGATGTACGGATTGGGGGTACTGGCCACATGGGGATACAACCAACTGATGGTTCATACCTCTCAGAAGGTCATCAGCGAGATCCGTTCCGACCTGTTCCGCCATACTCAAACTCTTCCCCTTTCCTATTTCGACGCCCATACCCACGGGGAACTCATGTCCCGGTTCACCAACGATGTGGATACCCTCAACGACGCCCTGAATAACAGTTTCGCCCTGCTGATCCAGAGCGCCATCATGATCACCGGAACCATCACCATGCTCATTGTACTGAATCTGCAATTGTCCTTGATTGTTATGGCCTTCCTGGCCGCGATGTGCCTGTTCATCAAGTATAACGGCAAGCGCAGCAAAAAATATTACAACGAACAGCAGGAGCATCTGGGCCGGATCAACGGCTTTGTGGAGGAAATGGTTACCGGCCAGAAGGTGGAAAAGGTGTTCAACCACGAGGACCAGGATTTTGAGGAATTCTGTCGTCGGAATGAGGCCCTGCGCCGGTCGGCTACCAAAGCGCTGACCTATTCCGGCATGATGGTGCCCACCATCGTCGCCCTGTCCTATTTCAACTACGCGGTATCAGCCTGCGTGGGTGGCCTGTTTGCCCTGGCGGGGCTGATGGATCTGGGAGGACTGGCCTCCTACCTCGTGTATGTGCGGCAAAGCGCTATGCCTCTTAACCAGTTCACCCAGCAGGTCAATTTCCTCCTGTCCGCCCTGTCAGGCGCGGAACGGATTTTTGAGATGATGGAAGAAGCACCGGAAATTGACGAAGGCACCGTTACCCTGTGCAATGTAGTCATTCATGAGGATGGCAGCCGTACTGAAGCGACTGAGCGTACCGGTCAGTACGCCTGGAAGTTCCCCCTGCCGGGAGGCGTAACCGAACTGATTCCCCTAAAGGGGGACGTCCGGTTTTTTGGGGTCACTTTCGGCTATTCCCCAGAGAAAACCGTTCTGGAAAACGTAAGCCTGTTTGCGCGGCCTGGAGAAAAAATTGCCTTTGTAGGTTCTACCGGTGCCGGAAAAACCACTATTGTTAACCTGATTAACCGCTTTTATGAAATCCAGGGGGGAACTATCACCTACGACGGTATTGATATTCGGGACATCCGCAAAGCCGATCTGCGTCGTTCCCTATCCATGGTAATACAGGACACCCACCTGTTCACCGGCACCATAGCGGATAATATCCGCTATGGACGGCTGAGGGCCACCGATGAGGAGATACGGAAAGCGGCTGTCCTCGCCAACGCGGATACCTTTATCCGCCATCTGCCCGAAGGCTACAATACCCCTCTCCATAGCGATGGTGCCAACCTTTCACAGGGCCAACGGCAGCTCCTGGCGATTGCCAGAGCAGCTATCGCCCTGCCCCCGGTACTGATTCTGGATGAGGCCACCAGTTCCATCGATACCCGTACCGAACGGCTCATCGAAAAAGGCATGGACGCCCTGATGGAAGGGCGAACGGTATTTGTTATCGCTCACCGGCTGTCCACCGTGCGCAACGCCCAGGCAATCCTGGTACTGGAAAAAGGCCAGGTAATTGAGCGGGGTAACCACGATGAACTGCTCCGACAGCACGGCCGCTATTATCAACTCTATACCGGCCAATATGAACTGGATTGACTTTCCTGTAAATGCATGAAAGGATTTATACAAATATGGAAAACGCGGAACTTCGTGAAGCCATGATCCAGGTAGAGTTAACCCGTAAGCGGCTGCTCCAGCCCCTATTCCTTGATCTGGGGCTTACCCTAGGGCAGGGACAGCCCCGCATCCTCAGTCATCTCCTTCAACAGGAGGGAATCACCCAAAAAGAACTGGCGGATCTTTGCCATATGGATGTCACCACTCTGTCCCGAACCCTGGACCACATGGAACGAGCCGAGTTACTGCTCCGCCAGCGGGATCCGGACTGCAGGCGGTCCTTTCAAATTGTTCTTACCGAAAAAGGCCGTCAGACTGCCCGGCGGGTGCGGGAGATATTCCATCGCCTGGATCATCGTATCCTGTCAGCCCTGGAACCGGAAGAAGCACGGGCAATGATAACAGCATTGCAAAAAATAGCCTGCGCACTGGAACAGGGCTTGGACCCAGAGCCCTCCGCCGGCTAATCTTTTGATCGGGTTTTCTTATTCACATCGGCGGCCCTCGAAAACATCCCTTTCTGTGCGTCTGCCCTCTTCTCTCCTTACTGGGGCGTTTTCACCTATGCAACCTAATAATACTCCTGTAAAAATCAGCGCCTAAAAAAGGCATACTTGGAATGAACCGAACCAGTAAAAACGGACAATAGACAAAAGGCCCCCTAATGTAGGAAAATAGAACTACATTAGGGGGTGTTGGTATGTCTGGGAAAAAAGGGATGAAAAAGTATGCGGAAGGGATACGGGAAGAAGTAGTGTCACGAATCCGCGCAGGAGAAAGCCAAAATGCACTGAGCCGGGAGTATGGAATCAGCCGGTGGGCCATACAGTGTTGGCTAAAAGAACCTGTCCTACCAAA
>CALWMQ010000019.1 GCA_944382025.1 uncultured Clostridia bacterium
GCGATTAAGAAGTACATACAAGATCAGGAAAAACATGACATAGCGTTGGACAAACTCAGTGTCCGAGAGTACGAAGACCCTTTTAAGGGTAGCAAGTAATACGAACGCCCTTTAAGGGGCAGCAAAAGTGACAAGGGCAATAGGCTTGAACTTTTGAAAAAAGGGAAAGCCAGCGCCTTTAGACGCTGGCCGGTAATCATGGGCTTTTAGCCCTTGTGCAAACCACCCGTTTGACGGGTGGTTGTGATTGCCGTAAACGAGTAGGAAAATGACAGAAAGGTTTTTTCAGCGTGGGGGAGAGATTTCGTTCTTTGAGGTGAACAAGGGGTACTGCCCCTCAGCCCCCTCTCCCCGTGCGGTGCCGAAAACTACCACACGCCGTACGCAGGGGGGGGGACCGTGATGTCAACCCCTGCTCGCTGTTTCGAACCATGCTGGCACTCTCAGGCGCTGCCTTTTGAAAAAAGGCGGACAAACACTTTGTATTGTATAGTTTAGGAGGATTTTCTTTAGGGTGGATAGTCCACTGAGACGTTGACCAGGGGCTTTCACTATGTGTGGGCTTTTTTCGGTACCGGGGCAAATAGGGATGAGAAGGAACGAAAAATACCGCAGAGACATAGCCTTGGCAGCCTGTCCGCCTCAGGGAAACGTTTTGGCCCTGCTTGGGCTGACGCTGTGAATGCTGGGGGAGTTTGCTGGTATGCCTGAAAATGGTCGTATGAAGGTCTGTACTACCCCAGATGGAGCCCCTTATGCGGCGGTTTTCTCTTTGGGCCACAAAAGCCCCCTCCTGTGGGAACCGAGGCATGAAAACCCGGCCGGACAGGAGGGGGGTAAGTGATCATAATGGAAACGCTATTCCAAGAATCCATACGCCGCCCTTACAGACGTGTAAGGAGTTCAGGACATTGCCGCGGTATCCTTTTCAAAGTTTTGCGGCATCCTTTTCAAAATTTTTGGGGTTGCAGGCTTTGATGGCGGCATCATTCAATTCTACGGTCAGAGTAGCGATATACTCTTCGACTTCCTTGTCGAATTCCTCATAGTGGGCACCATAAATAATATCTTCCCGGCTGTCAGCAAAGTAGTCTACATCCTCGCCCCGATCCGCTTCTGGATCCATACGGTAAATCAAGGCGATGGTATCATACGATCCGTTCTTTTTGTATTCCTGGATACCGGCGGTGCCGATTTCCACCTTTTTGATCGCGTTGGCCAGATCTTCGTCTGTAAATGTGTTGGCGTCGATATCATGCCGGTTGGGATCGGTTTCTTCCTCGTCTTCCTCATCGTTCTCGTCCGAACCTTCATCGGCGGCAGTGGTCGAGCCGGTTTCCTCACCGCTGGCTGTGGTATCCGTGGCAGCGGTAGTGGCGTTGGTGGTGGATTCGGCCGTTGTGGTATCGGTAGTAGTGGCGGTTGTGGAGTCCGTTTCATCCTCGCCATCCTCATCCTCGTCCTCTTCTTCAGCGGCTTTTTCCTCGTCCTCCTCATACTGCTCGATGATTTTATCAAAATCCTCGCTGGTCATTTCGGTTTCGTCGAACGCTTCTTTATATTTGTTGATGCGGTCTTTAATTTCGGTAATTTCCTCATCAGACAGGGGCTTGTTTTGGCTGTCCACCAAGGAAATTTCAATGATTTTGTAGCTCAGGAAATTTTCATCAAAATAGGCACGGATTTCGTCCTCGCTCATAGCCCGTTCGCCGCCGTTGTCATACAGGCCGTAAAAGAGGCTGTATTCATTCAGGGTGGTGGCCTTCAGCATATCGATATAACTTTTGTTATTAAAGCCGAGGGCGATAAAGGCGTCGCTTTTCAGATCCGCCAAGTTGTCGTTCAGTTCCTGAAGTTTTTCCTCATCCCATTCAATGCCCTTTTCGTTCATCATGTTTTCCAGGGCTTTCTGGCGGATGATACTGTCCTGAGCAACCTTTTTGATGTATTCGGCGGTGGAGAGCTCCACTTCATCGTCCCCCTCTCCATAGGGGAGCTTCTGAGCCCAGGGGTCCATGCCGTACATGGCGTACATCTGCATCTGCGACGCCATGGAGTAATAGACATTATACAAATAGGCCAGATATTCGCCGGTGGAGTAGGTTCTGCCGTCCACCGTCATGGCATCCTTAGGTGTGGAACAGCCTGCGAACAGCAGGGTGGATCCCAGTACGACGGCAGCCAGGACAGCGCCGGCCACTCTTTTCAATTTCAACATATGGTATTTCCTCCTTAACTATACCAGACGATTTTTTTATTATACATGGAAATGGAGAATTTGTCCACTGGTAATTGATATTGAAATTTATCAGGAAATTTGTGGATAAGGGGAGAAAACTCGATGCAATGTGTCTGGACAGGGGGGGCGGCTTTTATTCAACCTATACGAATACCGGGCGGGTGGAAATGGAAACATTTATGTAAGTGCCGCTGGTGTTTTACGGGGATATATGGTATACTAATTCTGTTTCAATCACACGCGGGACGGTTTAGGTAAGCGCTTACAGGCGGTTTCCCGGCAGACCTGGTTTCGTCCCGTGGGCACCCAATGCGGCCCCGGGGATATACGCCGGGCGCGAAAGAAAGGATGGATAGCTGATGGAGGCTTCGGAAAAGAAGCGACTGGCGGCCATGGCCACCAAAGTCCGGATGGAAGTCATTGAGGGAACATTTCACGCCAAGAGCGGGCATCCCGGCGGTTCCTTGTCGGCGGCGGATACTCTGACGTATCTTTATTTTCATGAGATGAATGTGGATCCCCAGAACCCACGCTGGGAAGGACGGGATCGGCTGGTGCTGTCTAAAGGCCATTGCGCACCCGCTTTGTACGGGGCACTGGCACTGAAAGGCTTTTTCCCGCTGGAAGAAATCCAGAAACTGCGTCATGCCGGGGCCATGCTCCAGGGCCATCCGGATATGAAAGGGACACCTGGTGTGGATATGAGTACCGGATCCCTGGGCCAAGGCATTTCCGCCGCGGTGGGTATGGCGCTGGCTGCTAAGCTGGATAACGCCCCGTGGCGCACCTACGCCATTCTGGGAGACGGCGAGATCGAGGAGGGCCAGGTTTGGGAAGCGGCTATGTTCGCCGCCGCCAAGAATCTGGACAACCTGTGCATTGTAGTGGATAACAACAATCTCCAGATTGATGGATCCATTGACCAGGTTAATTCCCCGTATCCCATCCCGGAGAAGTTTGAAGCCTTTGGCTTTAACGTGATCACCATTGACGGACATGATTTTGACCAGATTGACGCCGCCTTCCAGGCCGCCAAGGCCTGCAAAGGCAAGCCCACCGCTATTATTCAGAAGAGCGTGAAGGGCAAGGGTGTATCCTTTATGGAAAACCAGGTCAGCTGGCACGGCTCCGCTCCCAACCAGGAACAGTATGAGACCGCTATGGCGGAGCTGAAAGCCACTCTGGCTCTCTATGAGGGCTGAGCGTCGGCGTTCCCTTTTGGAGAATACCCCCGAAAGCTGGGTCTCAGCTGCGGGAACAGGCGGAACGGTACGGCATTATCAGGTGTTCCGTACCGGCCGTCCCTGAGTTTAAACGAGAAAGGATAGGTCATTGATATGGCTGGCGTGATACAGAAAGCTACCCGTGATTCCTACGGCGCCGCCCTGGTGGAGCTGGCGGAAGAATTTCCTGACCTGGTTGTGCTGGATGCCGACCTGGCTGCCGCTACCAAGACCGGCGGTTTTAAAAAGGCGTATCCCGACCGTTTCTTCGACTGCGGCATCGCCGAGGGCAACATGATTGGTGTTGCCGCCGGACTTGCCGCTGCGGGCAAGAAGGTTTTTGCTTCTTCCTTTGCGATGTTTGCGGCCGGCCGTGCCTTTGAACAGGTGCGCAACTCTATCGGCTATCCGCATCTGAATGTGAAGATTGGTGCCACCCATGCGGGTATTTCGGTTGGTGAAGACGGCGCAACCCACCAGTGCAATGAGGATATTGCCCTGATGCGTACCATTCCGGGAATGACCATTATCAATCCTGCCGACGACGTGGAGGCACGTCAGGCGGTTCGGGCCGCTCTGGAGATGCAGGGCCCGGTCTATCTGCGGTTTGGGCGTCTGGCTGTACCGGTGCTGTTTGACGACAGTTACCGGTTCCAGATCGGCAAGGGTGTCCAGATGGTGGAAGGTCAGGACGTGACGATTATCGCCACCGGCCTTCTGGTAAACGAGGCCGTCCATGCGGCGGAATTGCTGAAAAACGAGGGGATTGCCGCCCGGGTGATCAATATGGCTACCATTAAGCCTATCGACCGGGAAATCATTGTGAACGCGGCCAAGGAAACCGGTGCCATTGTCACTGCCGAGGAACACAATATTATCGGCGGTTTGGGCAGCGCTGTGACCGAGGTAGTGTGCGAGACCGTACCGGTACCGGTGGTACGGTTGGGGATCAATGATACTTTCGGCAAATCCGGACCTGCGGTGGGACTGCTGAAGATTTTCGGCCTGACGGCGGAAAATCTGGTTGTGAAAGCCAAGGAAGCCTTGGCGCTGAAGAAATAAAAGCTTGCGGTCATTGCACGGTTTACGCGGCCGATCCGGTGTTTACGGGAGATATCGGCGGCGCGGCCGTGCAATGATTTTTTCGGCGGAAAGGGAAAATATTCTTAATATTTTCTTATGGGCGCAACATTTTGGCTCTAGCTGGACTCTATATAAGGGTGAGGGGGCCGGCCGCCTGCCGGAAAAGCGCTTTCCGTCCGGAAAGGGTGGGAGATACCCGCCGTTTATGAATATGGTTCCCGTCCTAATAGAGGCTTTTGCGGCAGGCCGGGAATCCCGGAAAGGATAGAATGGACATATGGAAATCAAGTCGGATATTGCCATCGCCCAAAGCGTAACCCCTGATCCTATCGAGGAAGTGGCAGCCCGCCTGGGGCTGACCCGTGAGGACATTGAATTATACGGGGACTATAAAGCAAAGGTACGGCTTTCGGCCCTGAACCAGCGCCGTGACCGGCGGGACGGCAAGCTGATCCTGGTTACCGC
>CALWMQ010000020.1 GCA_944382025.1 uncultured Clostridia bacterium
TATGAAAGACCGGGATGCCATGGGATGATCCCAGGATGAACATGATACATATATGTATATATGCCGAGGTGGAAACAGAGGGGAAACTGCTGAGAATGGGAGCGGGATTTCAGCAAAAGGGGCTAGGATTATCACCTGGCTCAATAGCCTCACTTTGTACTTTACAAAAGAGGTTGATAGGAGTAAGCTATAGCTATTATGGGATAGGTGTTGCCAAATGAAAACAAGAGCAGATAATTTCCGGAAGGGATTCGCTGCCGGTACCGGTGGGTAGCCGGGGCAGCTTCTCACAAAGGTTATATCTCACACAGCCTTTTTGGCTGAGAAAACCGATTTCCCCAGCGGACGGATAAATGACAAGCTTCCTGGACAGTTACTGCGGGGGAAGAAAAGAGGAACATGCTGAGAAGGACGACTGGCAACGGCTGGCAGGGATTTTGATTGAGATAGGGGAGGGACAAGGATCAAAGAACAGTGCGGTACCCGGCATGGACAGGCGGATAGTCCGGCCAATAAGGAATTGATCCATGTGAAGAGGTATGGCGGATGAGGAGCCATGCCTGAATTTGACAACGGAACAGCAAGCTGAATGAGGAGTGAAAAATCGTGACTTGTTTTCGATGCGGAGGAGACGTACCATTCGGAAATGTTTGCCCCCACTGCGGTCAGGTGCTATCGGCGTCTGCGGACATAGGAGCGCCGGCGCCGGCCCCCCAGAATCCAGTTCAAAAAAAATCTTGGAAGTCTTTCGCCGGGCCGGTTTTGGCGGCGTCTGCGGCGGTTCTCATCACGGTGGTCTTGGCGCTTGCCGGACGTAAGCTGATGAGCGGATTACCGCTGCTGCCCCTTCTGATTTTGTTTTTCCTGTTCGCCGCATTTCTGGCGGCTGATATCCTGGGACACCGGCTGCTGCGCCTGACGCGGAGCGCGGGGCAGTGGTGCCTGGTTGCCGCGGTAACTACCGGTCTGTTATGCGCCGGTACCGGGGCCATATTGTCACTGGGCGGTACGGGTTCCCAGCGGCTGAATCTGGACTTCGCTTACCGGTATCTTTTGGACGGGCATGGCGAAGTGGCCCGGGAAAAAGCGGCGTTTTGCTCAGAGGAAGACAGCGCTATGATTACCCTGTTGGCGGATGCCGTAGACCAGCAGTACTTGTCCGCCTATTTCGAGGCGGATCGGCTTCTGCAGACAGGTGAGCTGGATAATTTTACAGCAGAAGCCATCCGTGAGGTACGTACCTTGTCTGCCGGGATCCTGGGTCTGGCCATTGACGCTGAAACAGGGGAACTGACAGGGGGAGCAGCGGATTTACCCTTTGCCGGAGAGGAAGGAAAGCCTTCTGAGACGGTTATGACCGAAACGGAACGCCAGGAACGGATCGGGGAGTTGGTGCGCCAAGTCTGCGACCATAGGGGTGCCGCCGAGGCCATGGAGGAAAAGAACGAGGAATTATACCGCCTAGACAAGGCGATGACCCTCAACGATATGAGCCAGCTGGATACGGAAACGGTAACGGAACTGCTGGAAAGCTATCCCGATGACCAGGATGTCCTGCTGGTGGCAGTCAAATATTATACAAGACAGAATCAGTATGAACAGGCGCGGCTGCTGGCCCAGAAGCTAGTGGCCCTGGACAGCAGTGAACGCAATCTGGTGGTGTATACCGACCTTATCGCCCAGCAGGTGAAAAACGGCCAAAGCAGTGGGGATACTTCCCTTGACGGTGAGGCGCAAAAGCTGCTGGATCAGGCGGCTGAGAAGGAAAACCAGGCGGGTAAATTGAATACGGAACTCCCTTCTCAACAGGAAAAGTACGACCAGTTGATCAATGAAGCGGAGGATCTGCGCAAACAGGCTTCCCAGTTGGATATTACCCGGGCGGTCAATTATCTGTTGGCTAAAAAGCCGCTGAGCGGTGACAAAAGCGGCCTGTTGGATCTTCAGATCGCCAAGCTTTACCTGGCCGCGGATGAGCGGGACAAGGCAAAGTCGTACATCTGGCAGGTAGTGGATAACGCGGGAAAAATACGGCAGGATTCTCCCATTATCGAGCCGCTGCAGGAAGTTGTGGGGCTGTATAACACGATGGAGGCTGGGGAGAGCGACCCGGCGCTGACCGCCGCCGTACAAAGGCTGGTACGTACCCAAAGCCAGAATGTCGTGGCTTCTTCGGAGGAAACGGTCAACGGGAATATGGCGAATTTCGTGGTATCCACCTTGAAGTATGATAATCTGGCAGTCCTGATCGGCAAGATCGATACCACCCAGTACCCCACTATACGCGCCTATGTGAATGTCAGTGGGGAAAAGGACAAACAGTTCGGCACGGCGGAAGGGTTCTCCAAATCGGATTTTGAACTGTTTGATACCCAGTACAACATAAAGGATTTTGAGCTGATCCGTGACGAAGAGGCGAAAAACATCTCCATCGCCCTGGTGATGGACCAGAGCTACAGTATGGAAGGCACTCCTCTTGAAAACGCGAAACTGGCGGCGGAGGCCTGTGTGAAAAACATGGATGGGGAGACGCAGCGTATGGCGCTGGTCCCTTATGGCGAGTCATCCTCGGTAACAGTACCTTTGACGAATTCTTCGGCCACCCTGGTCAGCGGGATCCGGAACCTGTCACCTGTAAGCGGTACCAACATATCCGGCGCTATCCGTACGGGACTGGGCGAGCTGGATGGCGTAGGGGGTACCCGGGCCATTATACTGCTTACCGATGGGCAGGATTACAACAGCGAAGAAGAAATGCAGAAGGCTTTGAAACAGGCCAAGACACAGGGCGTGGCTATTTTCGCTATCGGTTTGGGGGATGTGAACCATTCCTATCTGCGGGGTATCGCCCAGGCTACCGGAGGGCAGTTCATTGTAGCGGAATCCGCAACCGAACTGGCGGATATTTACCGGCTGCTTCAGCAGTATATTGTCAACAATTACTGCTTTG
>CALWMQ010000021.1 GCA_944382025.1 uncultured Clostridia bacterium
CCGAACCAGGGAAAATACGGCATTCTCTATATGATCCTGGCTTCCATATTTGGTATGCTGGGGGCTATCCTCATCGGGGTACCCGTAGGACTGCTGACCGCTATTTTCCTAGCGGAACTGGCTCCCAGACGCCTGGCGGCGGTGGTCCGGCCGGCGGTGGAACTGCTGGCCGGCATTCCCTCGGTCATTTACGGTTTCTTCGGCATGATGATCATTGTGCCGTTTATCCGCAAGGTGTTCCCTTCCTCCATCGGGGACAGCCTGTTGGCTATGATCCTGATCCTGACGATTATGGTGCTGCCAACCATTATCAATGTGTCTGAAACCGCGCTGCGGTCGGTTCCATTGGCCTATAAGGAGGCTTCCCTGGCTTTGGGCAATACCCATGTGGGTACCATTTTCAAAGTGATGGTACCTGCCGCTAAATCCGGCATCCTGGCTGGCGTCATCCTGGGGGTGGGCCGGGCGATCGGGGAGACCATGGCGGTTATTATGGTCTGCGGAAACACCGTCAATTTCCCGGAACTCCTCAAATCGGTGCGGCCCCTGACCACCGGCGTGGTGCTGGAGCTGAGCTATTCCTCCGGCCTGCATCGCCAGGCCCTGTTCAGCATCGGGCTGGTCCTCTTCGTGTTCATCATGATTGTCAATATATCCTTTACTGTGCTGTCCAAAAGGGGGGTGAAGATCGATGGCAAGGAATGATACAGCGGCGCTTACCGCCGCGGGTACCCTGTCCCTGCACCGAAAAAAACGCCGACCCAAGGACGCCGCGCTGAAAGCCCTGATTTACCTGTCCGCCGCTCTCACGGTGGCGGTGCTGGTTGGGCTGATCGGGTATATCCTTATTAACGGGCTCCCGTATATTTCCTGGGATTTTCTCACCGACACCTATTCCGCCCGGAACGAGGACCGGCAGGGTATCCTGCCCATGCTTATCAATACCCTGTATATCGTGGTGATCACCCTGCTGATTGTCACCCCTATAGGCATCTCCTCCGCCATCTATCTCACCCAGTACGCCCGGCAGGGCAGGCTGGTAAAAACCATCCGGTTTACCACGGAAGTGCTGTCCGGCGTTCCTTCGGTACTGTTCGGGCTGTTTGGCTACACTGTATTTTGCAGTATGCTGAATATGGGCACCTCCATCCTGGCGGGATGCCTGACCATGACCATCTGCATCCTTCCCACCATCGTGCGCACCACCGAGGAATCCCTCCTGGCGGTCCCTGAGAGCTACAAGGAGGGTGCCCTGGCCCTGGGAGCGGGAAAATTCCGGGTGGTGATGGGAATTGTACTGCCCTGCGCCATGCCCGGTGTGCTGACTGCCGTGATCCTAGGAATGGGCCGCATCGTTGGGGAATCCGCCGCTTTGATTCTCACATCCGGCCTGTCTACCGATATGCCCAAGGGCCTGTTTTCCCACATTATGAACAGTGGACGCACCTTGACCCTGCACCTGTACCAAACCGCCCGGGAAGCGGTGGATCCCAACGCCTTCCATGTAGCCTTCGCCACCGCGTCGGTACTGCTGATTCTGGTGTTTATCCTTAACCGCCTGGCGGGACTGCTGTCCAGGGCGCTGAAAAAAGGATAAATACCCCAAAGGCATGGTTTGACATATTTTGACAGATGGGATGAGAGAAAATGACAGTAACAGCGGAGAGACCCGCCGTGGAGGTACCAATTATGAATACGCCTAAAGCCAAAATTTCCATGGAGGACCTGCATCTGTTCTATGGGGAATTTGAAGCCCTGAAGGGAATTACCATGGATATACCGGAGCACCAGATTACCGCTTTTATCGGCCCGTCGGGCTGCGGAAAGTCCACCTGTATCAAAACGCTGAACCGGATGAATGATCTGGTGCAGGGCTGCCGCATCACTGGGAAGGTGACCATTGACGGGGAGGACATTTATGATCCCCGAACCGATGTGACCCTGCTGCGCAAGCGCGCCGGCATGGTGTTTCAGAAGCCCAACCCTTTCCCTATGAGTGTATATGACAATATCGCCTATGGCCCACGGGTTCATGGGATTAAATCCAAAAAACAGCTGGATGAAATCGTGGAAAAATCCCTGCGTGGAGCTGCCCTGTGGGATGAATTCAAGGACCGGCTCAAGCAGTCGGCACTGGGCATGTCCGGCGGGCAGCAGCAGCGGTTGTGTATCGCCAGAGCCTTGGCAGTGGAACCCGATATCCTGCTGATGGACGAACCTACCTCCGCCCTGGACCCCATTTCCACTCTGAAGATCGAGGATCTGATGCAGGAACTGAAAAAAGACTATACGGTGGTGGTTGTCACCCACAACATGCAGCAGGCTGGGCGGATTGCCGATCGGACCGCCTTTTTCCTGCTGGGGGAACTGGTGGAGTACGATAATACCGTGAAGATGTTCAATACCCCTTCCGACAAGCGTACGGAGGATTATATTACCGGCCGGTTCGGCTAATGGGCGGGACGGCGCCGTTTTCTGGACAGGCCGTTCCGCGGATCCCAACAGAAAAGGCTGAAAGCCAGGGCTGGGGGACAGATATCCCGTTGAACCCCCGGCGCCTGCCGGAGCATCAACCCAATATTTTATATGGCCCCGGCCGGATCGGGGCTCGGAAAGGATAGGATTTGGACAATGCCGAGAACACTGTTTGACCAGGAACTCAACCGGCTGAACGCCGACCTTGGAGAGATGGGGAGACGGGTGGATAACCTGATGCAGGACGCTATCCGCTGCCTGAAGAACATGGATGTGCCTATGGCGCGGAAAATTTATAACCGGGACGCCGAAATCAACGCCATGGAAAAAAGTATTGAGCAGAGCTGCATGAATCTGCTGGCCCTGCAGCAGCCTCTGGCACGGGATCTGCGGATTATTACCGCTACCCTGAAGATCATCACCGATATGGAACGCATCGCGGATCAGTGCGCCGATATTTGCGAGATCCTGTACACGGTATCCGGTATGGCTTCCATGACCGCTTCTCCCCGAATGCTCCAGATGTTCGAGACAGCCAGGGATATGTTTACCGGGGCTCTGGACGCTTATATCCGGAAGGATGGCAAGACCGCCCGGGAGATCTGTATGCGGGATGATGAGGTAGACTCCCTGTTTTCAGCGTCCATACTGGATTTGTGCGGCCAGATTACTCAAAAAGCCTCCGCGGTGCCGGAAAATGTGGATCTGATGTTTATCGCCAAGTATATTGAACGTATGGCGGATCATGCCACCAATATCGCTGAGTGGGCGATTTTTGTGGAAACCGGGGCCCATCCCGACCTGAACGATGATATGACCGGCACCCACGGGACGCAGAACCGGAGCGTGTAAAAAAATCTCGACAAGCCATGGATGTTGGGGATATAATGGGTCTGTGGAACAGAATAGGAGAAAGCGTGGGCTGACGATGTCTTTGATATACATTGTGGACGATGAACCGCATATCCGGCGGCTGGCCTCTATTGGCCTGAAGGACGCGGGCTTTGAAACCGCCGAGTTTTCCGATGGGTCGGTACTGCTGCACGCCATGAATCAGAAGCTGCCGGACGCCGTGCTGCTGGACTGGATGATGCCGGGGCAGGATGGCTTGACGGTGCTGAAGTCCCTGCGGGAAAACCCGGCTACCCGGCCGGTGCCCATTCTGATGATGACCGCCCGGGCCGATGAGGTTGACCGGGTTTTGGGACTGGAGATGGGCGCGGACGACTATATTACGAAACCTTTCAGCGTCAAGGAACTGGCCGCCCGGGTACGGGCGGTCATCCGCAGACAGGAATACCTGGCCGCACCCGAGGCCCAGCAGCTGGGGCTCCACGGCATCACGGTGGATTCCATACGCCGTCAGGTGACCAAGAACGGTCAGCCGGTGGAACTGACCCAGCGGGAATTTGACCTGCTGTACACGTTAATGAAAACCCCCGGGCGGGTGTTTACCCGGGAAATGCTGTTGGACACGGTGTGGAAGGTGGATTTTTACGGGGATACACGAACGGTGGATGTCCATATCCGGTACCTGCGCCAGAAGCTGGAGGACGAACCTGATTCCCCCAAGCTGATCCTGACCGTCCGCGGCGTAGGGTACCGGTTCGCGGAATAGGGGGCATGGCGCCGAAGCAGACCTCGGATGATCAACCGGCAAACGGCGAATTGGCGGGGCAGCGCCCTGTGGTCCTGGCCGGCTTCTGAGGACTGCCACAAGGGCTCGCGGATATCATGCCCGCGGCGGGAAGCCATGGGGTATTGGCCGCCGCGGCCACAGGTTCACCTTTATCGCAAGGGGGCGGAAAATCATGAGAAAGCGGTTTTTTCGGGCGGCTACCATCTCCATTATTGCCGGATTGGTGGTCGCCTTTCTGTTTGCGGTGCCGCTGATGCTCCAGGTGTATACGGATGAGATGGAGCGGCAGCTGGAATCGGTACTGGTGCTGGCGCAGGATGCTCAGACGGAGGCGGAGGATTATCAGTCCATGGCTTCCCGGGTGGGCAAACAGATGGAGGACGCGGGTCTGGATATCCGTCTGACGGTGCTGGACAACTCCGGGACGGTACTGGGAGACAGTAGCGCCAATCCCTCGGAGATGGAAAATCACGCTGACCGCCCTGAGGTACGGGAAGCCCTGGAAAACGGGCAGGGACAGGACATTCGTCAGAGCGAGACTTCCGGCACAAAACAGCTGTATCGGGCCGTACGGGTGGAGCGGCCGGACGGTGCGGTGCTGGTCTACCGGGCGTCGGTGCCTATGGACGGCTATACCAAGGTTCAGACCACCCTGTGGCTCTGCGGCGGCGTGGGCATCTTTATGGGACTGGTGGCGGCGCTGATTGCGGCCAGCTATTCCGCGGGCCGTGTGGTGGAGCCGCTCCAGTCCCTGACCCAGGCGGCTCGGGCTGTAGCCGCCGGAGAGTCGGATGTCCATGTGGAATCCGCTCCGGATGAGATGGGGGAGCTGGCTGGGGCGTTCAATAAAATGTCCCGGCGGCTGACAGAGGCCCATCAGG
>CALWMQ010000022.1 GCA_944382025.1 uncultured Clostridia bacterium
TACCGCTCCTGTTTTCATTTGCGGAAAGACTTGTACCCCCCATAAGAAGTTTTCGGCCGCCTTTTTTAAAAGGCGGCGGGGTCGGGGGGCAGGGCCCCCGCCGTACCTGTCAGCAAAAGGCCTTTTGCTGATAATTATTGGGGGACGGGTCAGGGGCTTCCTAGCCTGGTATCCGTCCGGTCACGATAAATCCCCCGGTGTTGTCGGGAGAGACGGTTACCTCTGTCAGTTCGGGGGGAATGGACACGGTACCATCGGTAGGAATCTGATACAGGATCATGTACCCATCTGCCGTATAGGCCTGGCCGGACCGCAAATGCTGGATGTATTCTTCCATTGTCCAACGGTTATTATAGAGGATTTTCGCGTGAGGCTCTCCAACATAGCGGACGTGCCAGGGTTCGTAAATACAGCCTGTAATACCGCTTTTTCCATAGGGATAGCGGATAATAAAACCGTATTGCCAGGCGTTTTCCTGGATCCACCGGCCTCCGTCGGAATCAATGAACCGGCGTCCGGCGTGCTGATAGGTGTACAGGTCAGCGGCTAATCCCGCCTGATGCTCGCTGCAGCCTGGTTTCCCGGCGGTAACAGGGTCGTCCTTGTAGAGTTGTTCCTGCTCTTCCTGGGTGCGGTAGGTGCTCATAATGTATACCCTGTCACCGGTGGCGGCTGAGGCGGCGGTGAGCATTTCCAACAGCTTTTGTGTCCCTTTCTTATAGAACAGCAGTTCCTCATCACTGATGGCTTCCAGTTCCAGATCCGCCGCCGTATCCAGGGGATAATCCTGATTGATGAGCCAGAGAGAGTGGGAATAGGTAATTCCGTCTACCTTTCCCATCCGGATCTCCTCCAGAGAATAGATTTGACGATCATCCTGATCTAGGAAAGCGGCGGTTAAAGCGACAGGACTGCGAGGCGCAAGCCACCGATCCCATATACCATAGCCAATATCGGAACGTATATCCGTTAAGAACCAAATACAGCCCCCCGCCGCCAAAATGACAACAAGGAGTATCGCCAGGGCAAGCGCCCATTTGCGGGGGGGACGGCGTATGCAAATCCTCATGGAATCCCATCCTTTCCCGGTACGGTTTCCCGTCCTGTATCCACTATATCAGGCGGGCCGAAAAAAGAGGGAAGGGAATGGCAAAGAAATTCTTAAGAGGACAGGGAATGTTTATGAAGAGAGGCGGATTACAGGGCGGGAATAGAGGAGGCGTCAAATTCCACCCCGATTTTGGTAACCCGGGCGTCCACCGACAGGGAATAAGCGCACTCCTTCAGGATGTCGGGCCATTCCTCCTCACGTCCCCGAACCAGTTCCGGATATCGCTTCATAGCCAGCCTTTTTAATCCTACCACATCGCACCCGTACTGTCCTATAGAAGTCTCCAGGGCGGCATTCATATCCTGCCGGATGGCCTCGCTGAGCAGGGCATTGACCGTGGCGATTTGGCTGTTCCCCAGGTTTTCCGGCATATATTCTTCCAGTATCTCGGCGTCACAGGTTACCTGGATAGCGAATTCCGCCGTACTGTCCTTTTGGGTAACTGTAATAGTGGTATGCGCATTTTTGACCGATACGGTAACACGTCCGCCGCCCATATCCTCCGGCAATTCCAGCACATACAGGCATTGTTCCAGATCTCCCCGGGCGAAAAGCAGACCCCGGGTTGCCTCCGGATCCAAATCCCCTGCGTAGATTCCGTTCCGGAACAAGGCGGTACCGTCCAAGTGAGCGGACTTCCGGCTGTTTCCGGTATCGGATTCCCCGCTTGTGCTGTCGTCAGGTTCTTCTTCTACTCTGATGATGGGCAAGCCGATGTCATACATGCCGCTGAGGGCCCGTTCTACATCCAGTATCCGGGCACGGGTAACAAATCCCCATTGGCTGCCTTCTTCCAGCATCTGCGCGATCTGCTCCGACGGCACGGCGGTGCTTTCGGACGGTACCTCCAGCAGATCCATGGCACTGCCTCGGCATACCGCCATATCCACCTGGGGACGTCCTTCATGGCTGCGGATAAAATAGTCCAGCATGGACTGCAGCGACTGCTTTTTTACCTGATCCATACCGAGGGCGATGATTTTATTGTGGAGGATATATACGTTGCGCCCGGAGGCAGCCACAAAGGATTTCAGCGCACTGGCTACCGACAGACCTTCGGTTTTATATACCGAGGTGGCGTTGTGTTCCTGTTCGGTCAAACTCCCGGAGGTTTTGAGAACCTCGATGACCTGGATAGACAGGCGGCAGCCTTCTTCCTCTCCGGCATCGATGCCGATGGCCGTGACCACAACACGATGATTGATCTGGGATTTTTCCCGACAGCTGGGAAGCATGACAATACCCACCACCAAAAACAGCAAAAAGCTGATTAAACTGATAGAACGACCGTTTTTCATAGGCAATCCACCCCTTTCCAATGGACCTCAGCGGAGAAATAATCAAAAAAGTGTTTAACAGGCAGACAATCATGGACTCTGTTGTTCCAAGTGCCCCAAGATATGGGAACCTTTGCGGACGGCTAGGAATGTCCCTGGATAGATTCATGCTGGGCTTCCGAGGATTCGCTGCACCGGAGGTTCCGCTTGCGCAGAAAGTCCGATCCAATCAGCGCCAGAGGGAGCAGCACAGCAAAGAGAGACAGCAGAACGGTAGAAACGATCCAGATAATTTGCCTTTCCCATTGTAGGGCCATATCACCAAGCCATATGCCGAGCCAAGCCACCAGAACGATACTGATGACAGCGGCAGGGGGCCTGGCCTTAGCGCCTGCCAGTCGGCCCACGCAGTTGAGGTACAACATGGCCAGAAAGGCGGTCTTAATAAACAGCGCCGCCAGCCAAATAGAGGTAGCTAATACATCCATACGCTGCAGGAGGCTGGCTTTGGCGGCGGTGACGGCTGTATAGTAGGGGAAGAGTACCATACCGCTGAAATCGCCTAATACGCCCAGAGCGGTAATCTGGATAATCAGGGCGCAGGCGGTTAAACCGATTCCAAACCCCAGACAGGCTTTTCCTAAGCTTTTGTACCCGCCGTGGATATAGGGAAGCATAAGGCCCAGCAATACCAGTTCTGAGGTTCTGGGCAGCTCCTCCAGAGCGCCGTATATCACAGGCCGGGTGCCGTCATATAAAAAGGGAGGGAAATGGATGAGCTCCATATCGGGCAGCAGGACGATCAGGATGAACACGATGGCCAAAGCGACTGTAAAGAACACCAAAGCGGCGGCCCGTCCCACCGCCTGCAAACCGTAAAAGGCCGCGGCGTAAGCCGCTGCTGCCAGGGTAACGCAAAGAACGGTACGGGAAATATCAGGGGATAGGGTTGTGACGAAGAACTGGCTGAACCACACCATATCCATCACCTGATAGATAAGGCAAGCCAGTCCATAGCCTGCGGCGACTATGGCGCCGCCCTTGCCCCATAGGATATAGGCGTATTCCAAGGGGCTGGCGGAATCGGTTCGTTTGGCAAACCACAAAGAAGGCAGTGCCGCCAGCAGGATCAGAAACCCATGGAGAACAGCGGACAGCAGGTAATCGGACCCATGGGAGACCTGATGCAGGGTGGGGGCGAAGGTCATGGAAACCGCCAGGCGGCTGGTCAGGAGCAGGGCAGTGAGCTGGCCGGGACTGATTTGGGAAGCTTTGGTCACAGGAAATACACTTCCTTTGCTAGTTCTTCTTGCGGTTAGGGTTGTCCTGATCATCCGGGATTTTGGATCCCACCACGTTTTGAACCAAAAAGCGGCGGCGTCCTAGGATGCGCCAATCCGCACGAATAAAAACATCCCGCATGGCCTTGAGGCTGAAGGGGGATATAGGGGCCAGATAGGGAATGGAATCCACATTCATAGCGCAGATGCTGCAGAGGAAGAGGACGGTTCCCAGCACTACGCCGTACAGGCCCAGTACACCGCCCAAGACAATGAATATAAACCGCAGAATGGTAATGGGGCCGTACAGGGTAGGGAGTACAAAGGAACTGAGGGTAGTAAGGGCCACGATGATGACCATAGGGGCGCCGATAATGCCGGCCCGGACAGCTGATTCGCCGATTACCAGGGCGCCGACGATACTGACGGCGTGGCCTACCGATTTTGGGAACCGCAGCCCGGCCTCCCGCATGATCTCAAATAGAAAATGAATCAGAATGGCCTCAAAAATAAGAGGAAACGGGGTGGAATGATCGGAATTCAGAAAGGTCATCAGTAAGGTGGGGGGGAACATTTCCGGATGATGGGTACCCACCGCCACATACAGTCCTGGGAGCAGGATGCTGATAAAGAAAGCTACATATTTGACAATGCGGATAAAACTGGCATAAATGGGGTTTTGGGTATAGTCGTCCATGGACTGGAAATGCTCCACAAAGAGATAAGGGACAACCAGTACAAAAGGGGTGCCGTCAACCATGACGCCGATCCGGCCCTCAGCGATCTTGCCGCAGAGGGTATCCGGCCGTTCGGTGGTGTCCACACTGGCAAACAGGGAACGCTGCCTGTTTTCCAGGAAGGGCTGGATGTATCCGGACTCCAGTACCACGTCCAAAGGACAGTCCTGCAGATGGGCGCGTACGTCGTTGAGCAGTGAGGCGGAGACCCTGTCCCGCATATAGCATAGGCATACGGCGGTCTGGCTGGAATCCCCTACCGACAGCATTTCAAACGTCAGTTCCGGCGTTTTCATTCTCCGGCGGATCATGGACATATTGACCCGAATGGCTTCGGTAAACCCTTCCCGGGATCCCCGTACCGTCACTTCGGTAGAAGGTTCGTTAATCCCGCGGATCATGAAGGCCTGCAGCCCGCCCAGTACCGCAAAAGGGACACCGTCCATCAGTACCGCGGCGAATCCGCTGGTAATCAGGTTAGTTAGTTCCTCCATGGTGGTGACCTGGAGCAGGTCGGTGAAACCCAGTACCTCATCTCGGATACGGCTCATCAGTTGTTCCGGAGGCTGCCCTTCCCCGGACAGTCCTGTCATGGGGAGGATAACGGCATTGGCCATGATATGGCGATCAACCATCCCCTCGATGGAAACCACCGCAGCGGAATATCCGCATACAGTCAGACGGCGGATGGTCAGGTCCGCGCTGACGCCGAATAGGGTTCTCAGCTGGACTAGGTCATCCATCAGTATCCCTTTGATGGGGGTAGAAGCTTTGGGCGGAGAAATTTTTTTCTCCTGGTTTCTTTTTTGAACATTGTCCCACATAGGAAACTCCATTCTGAGGCGGCTATGTATCCGGCCGCCTAACAGGTTTGAAAGATCCGGCATCTTTTTCAGTGTATCCCGCACCAAAGAGATTATCCCTTTCAAGCGCATAAGATTTTATTCAGCCGCCCATACTAAGCCTGTAAAAATGGCGGTTGCCAGAGAAAGTGCCGGGAAAGACAGGGATACATTTATGGCGATTACAGCTATCCGTACAGTCATCATCTATATTTTTATTATTGTCGCCATGCGGATCATGGGAAAGCGACAGCTGGGAGAACTGCAGCCGGTAGAGCTGGTAGTAACCCTGCTGATTTCGGATCTGGCTGCGGTACCCATGCAGGAGAGTGGGATGCCGCTGTTGAATGGACTTGTCCCCATTGTGGTGCTGGTAGCCATGGAACTGCTGTTATCGGCGCTGATGATGAAAAGCAACGGTTTTTTTACTCTGATCAGCGGAACGCCCATTGTGGTTGTCAAGGACGGAAAGCTGGATACCAAAGCACTCAAACGCCTGCGCCTGACGGTGGAAGACCTGATGGAATCCCTGCGGCAGCAGAATATGTTTGATATCCGGGACGCGGCGTACATTATCGCCGAAACCAATGGGAAAATCAGTGTGTTCCCCAAGCCGGACAAGCAGCCGGTAACCACCGGGGATATTCATAAGGTTCCCAGCGATACGGGCGCCCCGGTGATTGTGGTCAGCGACGGTAAAATGGTGGACTGGGGTCTGGAGATGTGCGGGCTAACGGAGGAATGGGTAAAAGCCCAGCTGCATAAGAAAAACTGCCCATTAAAGGATGTGTTCCTGATGACGGCGGATAAGTCCAAGCAGTATTATTTGCTGCGGAACAAAGATACAGGGGCATCGGGAGGGGAAAAACCATGAAACGGGTGATTGTAGCTGTTGTAGCGCTGATCCTGGTGGCGGGGGGATGCGTGCTGTCTATATATAACGAGCGGAACAATACCAATTATCTGATCGACATGACCAACCAGATTGAAACAGCGTTCCGAGAACAGGATTTGGAGCGGACGCAGCAGCTTGCCGACCAGTTTGTAGAGGAATTCAAGGAACGTACCCGGTATTTTCCCTTTTATATGCGCCATTCCGATGTCTCTCAAATAGAGGAAAATGTCATTATGCTTCCTATTTTGTTAGAGGCCGGGGATATGGAGCATTTTCCGGCGGAACTGGCCCGATGCCGCAACCAGCTGGATAAACTGGGAGATCTGGAATTACCCTTGTGGGAAAATATCCTGTAGGCGGGTATCCTAATAGGTGGCAGCGTCAATCATCCATTATAAAACCGGCATCCTTTGGAAGGGCTTAGCCCCAAAAAGGATGCCGGTTTTCTGATTAGGGGATATTTTGACAAACATGGCAGCTGCATGGCCCTTCCCGGTACCATCAGGCTAGGAGCCTCCTGCCGTTGGACCAGTTATCCCTGCACAGAGGTTGGGACAGGGATGTCCTTGCCCAGATGGAAGGAATACAGCAGGCATTCCCGGACAGGGAGCCCCAGGGTCTGGGATAAGGCCCGGGAATAGATTTCCAATTGGCCCTGGTACCGCCGTACCAGTTCCTCAGGGGACTTAACGTGGTCGGTTTTATAATCCACAATGACCAGGCCGCCGTTTTCCTCAAACACACAGTCGGCGATCCCCTGGACAACCAGAGTTTCCTGTGACAGTACCGTCTCGTCAGATAGGGGACGGGGCAAAAAGGCTTGAGGGGATTGACCGATGGTAAAGTGGACTTCCCGGAGGCAGCGGACGGAGGCGCGCATACGGCTATACAGGCTGGAGGAAAAGAAGGCACGGATTTTACGGTAATCCAGGCTTTCCCCCTGCTGAGGAGTCAGGAACTGCTGGGCAACCAACCGTGCGGTTTCATCTTCCGGATGGTCCTGAGCCGTCTCGTACCGAGCGAACTGCATGAAGGTATGGAGAGCGGTACCTTTTTCCGCCGGGGTCAAACCGGATTGGCTGAGAAAAGCGGGACGACGGACAGCCACAAATTCCCGCTTCAGGCCTTCATGGGATACCTCAGACGCGGCCAGCTTGGAGGGTACCATCGCCAGAGGAGCGTAGGGATAGCGGAAGGCCATATGCTGTGCGAGAAGTTCCATGAGAGGCTGGTCAGGCAGGGCAGGTATCGTTTCCACCGCCTGGGTTTCTTCAAGGGGAGGCGGGGCGACAATCTGGATATTCCATGGAGTATCGGAAGGCCGGATTGACAGATCCTCGCATCCGGCCATCTGCCGAAGCAATTTACCGGAAGGATGGCGCAGGGCGGCTGAGAGGATCCAATCCCCCATCCCGGACGCGTCCAGAACCATGAAGGGGGGGAGACGTTCCCCACCATCGATTCCGGCTGCCAGTCCGGCCAGCTTTTTTTCGGGCTTAGCCTGGGTCATGACCAGGCATAGCTTTTCCCTGGCTCGGGTCAGGGCCACATATAAAACCCTGAGTTCCTCAGCCCTGGTACTGTGCCGGATAGCCAGGGAAACACCCTGCCAGGGGAGGGTATCGAACCGGTTATAGGTTTCCGGATCCCTGCGGCGGAATCCCGCCCCCAATTCCTGATGGAGAAGCAGGTCTTCCTGAATGGATTGGCGGTTGAACTGGCCGCCCAGCCCCGCCAGAAAGACAATAGGATATTCCAAACCTTTGGAATGGTGGATACTGACTATCTGGACAGCATTGGCATGGGACAGCTGGGCGGATTCGGCTGGGGACAGATCCATCCCCTGAGCTTCCATGCGGTCAATGTAACGGATGAAAGCGGACAGGCCCCGGAAGCCATTTTGCTCAAAGCGCCGGGCATAGCCGTGAAGAAGGCGGAGATTGGCTGCCCGCTGGGAACCGTCCCGCCGGGCGCTCATAACGGCGGTTAACCCGGTATCCTCATACAGGCGATGGATAAGGTCGTCCGCCGGCAAGGCGGCGGCAAGCGTCCTCCAATGGGCGGTTAGGTCAAGAAATTTCCGGCATCGTTCGGGCAGAGAGGTATCCGGGCTTTCCGGCTGGCGGGCCATTCGTGCCAGGGCGGTATAAAGGCTGCTTTTCCGATCCAGCAGCCGAATAGACGCCAGATCGTCCGGACGGAAGCCGAACACAGGGGATAATAGTATACTGAGCAAGGGAATATCCTGTACCGGGTTGTCAATGAACCGCAGCAGGGACAGGGCCAGGGACACTTCAGGGGTTCCGAAAAAGCCCTTGTCCGAATCAGTGGCCGCCGGGATTCCTAAGCGGTTCAGTTCCGCGGCGTAAGCGGGAGCGTGGGCACTTTTGCTCCGAAGCAGGATGCAGAAATCCCCATATTGGGCGGGCCGTTGGTTATCCTGGCCGCCGATGAGAAGATGCCCTGTCAATTCCCTGATCCGCTGGGCAATGACCCGGGCTTCCAGGGTATCTTTGTCCTCCGCGGCAGTATCCCGGTTCCGGTCGTCTATGACCAGCAGCTCCGTTTCATAGCCGGTTCCCTCGGGATAGGAGGCGGAATATACCAATTCTTCCCGGCTGTCATAGGAGATACCGCCGGTTTCCCGGGTCATCAGCTGGCGGAACAGGAAGTTAACGCTGTCGGTGACGGTAAGGCGGCTGCGGAAGTTATTGCCCAGAGTAATAGAGGCGGGATAATGGTGGCCGTCAAAGTCCGGATAGCTGTCTCGGCGGCGGATGAACAGTTCCGGCATGGCCTGACGGAACCCGTAGATACTCTGTTTCACATCCCCCACCATAAACAGGTTGGATCCATCCCTGGACAGGGATAGGAACAGGGCATCCTGGGCGGCATTGGTATCCTGATATTCGTCCACCAGGATTTCATCATACTGGGCAGACAGTTCCCGGGCCAAAGGGGAGGGGTGGAGTCCGCCGTCCTCGCCTCGGACCGTCAGCAGTTCCAGTGCCTTGTGTTCCAGATCGCTGAAATCCAGTATCCGCCGTTTCTTTTTCAGTTGGGCAAACCGGGAAGCGTACTGTCGTACTACCCGAAACAGGGCGGAGGTTAGCCGGCCCAGCGCCTGTAAATCCTCCCGACACTGGGCTTCGGTACCGCACAGCAGTGATGGAAGGGAAGCTACACCGTTTTTCACCTGTGCCCGGAGTGCCTGGATCCGGGCCTTTAGGGCGGGATCGGGGCATTTCCGTACCGGGTTCAGTTCCTCCCAGCAGATGCCGTCCAGCAGGTAAGCGGTCTCATCCCATCCGCAATCGGCCGATGAGATCCGTTGATAAATCCGGGCCAGCTGCAGCTGATCCGCCTGCAGGGCCGGCAGGTATTTGACCGCCAACACCTCATCCGGCTGTGCCAGAGTGATCGCGCTGCGGGTCATAGACAGGCATTGCTCCAATGTGGAGAGGATATGAGTGACAACCAATTGGCCCCAGACCGTGTCCCGGACAGGCCCTTGAGCCGTATAGGCTTTTTCTTTTTCATCGAGCCAGGCTTCTGGATCAGGATGAGACTGGATAAAATTATAAATTTTTTCCGTATCCTCCGCCAAGCGCCGGTCATGTTTACCGGTGCTGAGCATGGCGGCCAGTTCCAGGAAATCCGGATCGCCTTCCTGGTAGCAGGCTTCAATGGCCTCGGACAGGGCGTCCTCCCGGAGTAACCGGGTTTCCGCCTCTTCCGCCACCTTAAACTGGGGAGAAATATCCAGTTGATGGAAGTGCTCGCGGACCAGGTTGGCGCAGAAGCTGTCCACAGTGGAAATATTGGCCCTGGGCAGCATCATCTGCTGTTTTTGGAGTCTGAGATCCTCCGGGTGTTCGGCAATCAGCCGGGAGAGTTCAGCGGCCATACGCTGCTTCATCTCAGCGGCGGCGGCCTTAGTGAAGGTTACCACCAGCAGCCGGTCAACATCGGTAGGATGATCCTGGCGGGTGATACGACGGATGACCCGCTGGACCAGTACTGAGGTTTTGCCGGAACCCGCGGCTGCGGAGACCAGCAGAGTTCCTTCCGTAGCCTCAATACATTGTCGCTGTTCAGGAGTCCATTGCCGTTCGCTCATGGATATATCCGCCTTTCATACAATCAGGTTAAAAAAAGCAAGAAATTTTTATGGCCTGGGGCTTTGTTCCCGGGTGGAGGCCGGGAGCCGGGGGACAGAACCGGCTTTTCCGAACGGTTGCCGCCAGGCACCGATGGGAAAGAGCAGGTATCTCAAAGTGGAGGAGCGG